>JBGTNF010000431.1:0-5114 GCA_041743205.1 Thermomicrobiales bacterium
CCGTGTCCCTGGCTCGGATCGTTGCGCCCGGACGCATCCCCGATCAGCACGACATCCCGGCTCGCCGGAATCGTCGCTACCTGGGACGCGTTCGCGAAGAACCCGGCCGGACCAATCGATTGCCAGCGCCCGGCGAGGTGCCCGGATCGAGCGAACCGCCGGCGGCCTGCTTTTGTTTCCAGCGCCGCAGGCTGCTGGGACTGACGCCGGTGGTGCGGGCAATCTTGGCCGCCGACAGGCCCGACGCCCAGGCCTGCAGCAGTCGTTCACGGAGATCGCGGGAGTAACCTCGTGCCATCCACGGACTGTGCCACACCGTCAATCAACCTGACAACCGCTCTAACC
Organism: Thermomicrobiales bacterium; assembly: GCA_041743205.1. Classification (GTDB taxonomy): domain Bacteria; phylum Chloroflexota; class Chloroflexia; order Thermomicrobiales; family UBA6265; genus JACCYX01. The sequence goes on from JBGTNF010000431.1 coordinate 346, forward strand.
TGTACCCTCTACCTCACGCTGGACCGTTGCGGATGTCCTCGATTCCTGCCTTCAATGCCTGGCCCAGGATCCAGAGATCGCCGCTGTAGGCGACGGCCCGGAACCCTTTCCGGATCATGGATTGCGCCGTTACGATATCGGCCGCCATGATGCCGGGAGTTTTGCCGTGCCTGCGGCAAGCGTCCAGGACCTCGTCGACAGCGCTGAGATAATCCGGGTGGCCGAACTGGCCCGGAATCCCCAGCGAGGCTGTCAGGTCGAAGTGGCCGATCCACAGGACGTCGATGCCGGCTGTCGCCGCGATCCGTTCGGCGCTTGCCACGCCCGCCACGGTTTCGATCTGGGCGATGAGCAGGAGCTCGTCGTTCGCGGAGGCCATCTTGGCGACGATGTCTCCGCCATCGTAATCGTCGTGGGCGATGCCGAAGGCCGCGCCGCGTGCTCCGTCAGGCGGGTATTTGGCGGAACGGACGATGAGCCGGGCCTGTTCCTCGCTTTCCACCATCGGGATCATCAGGCCCATGGCTCCAATGTCGAGCGGCCGCGAGAGCAGGTGATACTCGGTGGCCGGAACGCGGACGAGCGGTACGGTTTCGGCTGCCCGGGTAGTGGCCATCAGCATCCGGATCGTTTCGATGCTCCAGCCGGTGTGCTCCATGTCGAACACGACGAAGTCGGCGCCGGCCCGGGCCGCGATCCGGCCGATGCCCGGCGTGTTGAACTCGAAGACCATCGTGCCGATTGTGACCCCGCCGCCGGCGAGGGTCCGTTTGACCGCGTTCGTCCTCATCCCACCCTCCCCGCGCTTCAGGACATCCGTGACACATTCCCGCCGCTATCTGTCATTCCGAGAAACGAGGCAGCGAAGCGATATCTTCGACCAGGCAGCCGGCGGGTCCAAAGACTTCTCGTTCCTCGAAATGACAACTCGATGACGCTCGAATCGAGATGCCTACGTTAACCCAAACGGACGCGGAAAACCCGACCGGATAATCCGATCGGGCGTGGCGACCTGACGTTGGTGGGCCCCCAGGGATTCGAACCCTGAACCTGCGGATTAAGAGTCCGTTGCTCTGCCGTTGAGCTAGAGGCCCGATTTCCAGACGCAAGTATAGCCAAGGAGCATCCTCAATCAAGGGATTCGCGGCCCGTGCGCCGGAAATGCGGACAAGCATTGCCGGCGCATGACCTCGCGTTACAGGTCTGCTGTTCGTTTGAACCAGCTCGCCGACTGTTCATAGGCGTGGGCCGCACCCAGCAGCGTCTGCTCGTCGAAGGCCTTGCCCAGCAATTGCAGGCTGACCGGCAGGCCCTCGCTGAACCCGCAAGGAAGGGCGATGCCGGGTATGCCGGCCATGTTCGCTGGAATGGTGAACACGTCCGCCAGATACATCTGGTAGGGATCGTCGGTGCGCGATCCAACGCCGAAGGCCACCGTCGGCGAGGTCGGACCGGCGATGACATCGACCTGCTCGAACGCCGCGTCGAAATCCTGTTTGATGAGGGTCCGGACCTTCTGCGCCTTGACGTAATAGGCGTCGTAGTAGCCGCTGCTCAGAGCGTACGTGCCAAGCATGATGCGCCGCTTGACTTCGGAGCCGAATCCCTCGCCACGAGTTTCGCGATACGTTTCCTGCAGCGACGATGCGTCCTTGCGGAAGCCGTACTTGACCCCGTCGAACCGTGACAGGTTCGCGCTCGCTTCCGCCGGCGCGGTGATGTAGTAGGTTGCCAGGGCGTATTCGGTGTGGGGCAAGGAGACATCGACGAGCTCGGCCCCGAGCGCTTCGAGCTCGGCGATCGAGGCCGCAACCGCCGAGGTGACGCCCGGCTCCATCCCTGACACGCTGTACTCGCGAGCGATGCCCACTTTCACACCCTGCAGGTCGGTTCGCAGCCCGGACCGGAAGTCGGGCACGGCCCCGGCGACCGAGGTGGAATCAAGCGGGTCGTGACCGGCGATCGCGTTGAGCATGATCGCCGCGTCCTCGACCGTGCGGGAGAAGGGGCCGATCTGGTCGAGGCTGCTGGCGAACGCGATCAGCCCGTACCGGGACACCCGGCCGTAGGTCGGCTTGAGTCCAACCACGCCGCAGAATCCGGCTGGTTGACGGATCGATCCACCCGTATCCGATCCGAGCGACATAACGGCCTCCCGCGCCGCCACGCTGGCCGCCGAGCCGCCGCTCGATCCGCCCGGCACGCGAGTGGTGTCCCACGGGTTGAACGTCGCGCCGTAGGCTGAGTTCTCAGTGGAGGAGCCCATCGCGAACTCGTCCGTGTTCGTCTTGCCGAGGAACACCGCGCCCTGGCTTCGCAACCGGGCGACGACCGTGCCATCGTATGGACTTACGTAGCCTTCGAGGATTTTCGAGGCGGCGGTGGTCGGGGCATCGGTCGTGACGAGGATGTCCTTGAGCGCAATCGGCACGCCGGTCAGGCCGTCCACTGCGCCCGCCGCGATCCGCTCGTCCGCCGCGCTGGCCTGCGCCAGCGCTACGTCCCGCATCACGTGCAGGTAAGCGTGAACTGCGCCGTCGACGGCGTCGATCCGGTCGAGGTGGGCCTGGGTGAGCTCAACCGACGTGAACTCGCCGGCATCAAGTCCCACGCGCGCCTCGGTCGCCGACAGGCGGGTCAAATCCAGGGTGCTCACGCATTCCCTCCTTCGCCCTCGGCGTCGCCCATCACGGCCCGGACCTCCAGGAAGCCATCCCGGCTCTGCGGCGCGTTCGCCAATACTGCCGCTTGCGGCAACGATGGCCGTACTTCATCGTCCCGCAGGACGTTGGACAGGGCGTTGACTTGCGCCGTCGGAGGGATGCGGTCGGTGTCTATTTCCTGCAAAACGGCGATGTGTTCGAGGATCGAGGAAAGCTGCTCACGCATGCTTTCCAACTCCTTCTCCGACAGGCCGAGCCGGGCCAGGCTGGCGACGTGCTCGACGTCGGCAATGGTCAGGGACATGATGGCTCCTGAGGCTGCATTCGGGTTGGACGGGTGAGGCGGCGATGTTGAGACAGGCATCGTGCGGGAACGCTGCGGTCCGGACGTGCTGACGCATCATGGTAGCAGATGCCCTTGGCGCGTCAGGAGCCCGTTGACGACCAAACGTTGACGCCGCCGACGAACGTCTGTTCGACCTGCAAATCTGAACTCCAGAGCGCGAGATCGGCTCTCGCGCCAGCGATCAGGCGTCCGCGCTCGCCGTCGTGCAGGAGGTCCGCCGGCGTTTGGGTGCACATCCGCAGCGCCGTAGCGGGCGTCACATCGCCCCAGTTGACGAGGTTGCGCACTGCCCTGTCCATCGTCAGGAGCGATCCCGCCAATGTGCCGTCCTTCAGGCGTGCGGTCGGTCCGTCGACGATCACGGTCTGGCCCCCAAGCTCGTAAGAGCCGGGCCCGAGGCCGATCGCCGACATCATGTCGGAGACAACCGCGATGCGTTCGGGCCCCTTGGCCCGAATCGCCAGGCGGACGCTGGCCGGATGAGCGTGGACCGCGTCCGGGATCAGTCCCGCCGTCACCCGGTCGTCCGTCATCGCCGCAATCATCGCGCCCGGTTCCCGGTGATGCATCGGCGACATCGCGTTGAAGAGGTGCGTCGCTTTCGTGGCGCCCGCGTCGACACCGGCCCCGAACTCGTCCACCGTCGCATCGGTGTGGCCCAGGCTGACCACGACGCCTCGCTCGACAAGCCGCCGGATCCGGTGGAAGCCGCCCCGCCGCTCAGGCGCCAGCGTGACCAGCCGAATCGAGTCCTGCGTCAGCCACGAGTCGAACAATTCGTCGCTCGCCGCCTCGATGTAACGGAGTTGGTGGGCGCCTTTCCGGGCCGGCGCCAGGAACGGGCCCTCCAGGTGCAGGCCAAGCGGCGTAGCGCCAATGGTGACGTCGACCCCGGCGAGCGCCGCGAACACGCCGGGGTAGTAGGCTGCGTCCGCCGTCACCACCGTCGGCAGCCAGGCCGTGACACCGGTTCGTGTCAGCCACCGCGAAATGTCCTCGATTGCCTTCGGGTCGTCGCCGGCCTCGAATCCGTTGGCTCCGTTGACCTGGAGGTCGATCATGCCCGGCGAGACGATGTCGGCCTCGATCACCGTCGATGGCAGGTCGCCATCGCGCTCGTGCCCGCGAATGACGCGCTCGATGCGACCGGACGAGACGACGATGGTTCCCGGCTCGAATCGGGAACCGAGCAGCAGGAGGCCGCGAATGGCAAACGTGTGGTCGGTCATGGATTGGTTACCTCCGAGTTCATCGACCCGGCGAGCGATTGGGCCGCGGTCAGCGCTGGGTCGGTCACGATGCGGAAGTCGATCGCTGCCCACTCCGCGCGGAGCGACTCGATGACGACATCGCGAAACCGGGCGACGTTGACCAACAGCCCACCGGTGAGGGCCAACGGCAGCCGTCGCTGGAAACCGAGCCGGCGAGCGGCAGCGGCGGCCGTGAGCGCAAGTTGACTGGCGGACGCGACGATGATCTCGTTCGCCACGGGATCGCCGGCTTCGGCCGCCTCGACGACGACGCGGGAGAGTCCCGCGATGTCGCCTTTCGTCGTCCCGGCCTGGTACACGAAGCTGATCAACTGGTGCGGGTTGGTGAGGGCCAGGTGCTCGCTGAGCCTATCAGTCAGTGACGTTTCCGGGCCGCGACCGTCGGCCGCGCCGGCGAAGGCCTCGAGCATGCGCCGGGCCAGGTCGTAGCCACTGCCTTCGTCGCCGATGATTTGCCCCCAGCCGCCGGCCCGCACCCGTTCGCCGGCC
>JBGTNF010000432.1:0-6853 GCA_041743205.1 Thermomicrobiales bacterium
GGTCGTTCAGGTCGAGGTAGACGGAGCCCTGTTCGAGCGGCGTGCCAGCCACCAGCACCGACAACTGGGCGAGGTCGCCCTGGTCGAGATCGGGCAGGGCGTTGACGAGGTCCTTGTCGTCCCCGCCGGCCACGCTGTCCAGCTGCGCCTGGCGGATCGACTCCGGGGTCTCCTGGGCCAGGTCCTCGGCGAAGCTCTCGTCCACCGGCTCCGGGCCCTTGGGATTGGTCAGTTCTTCGCGCCGTACGTCGTGCGTTTCGGCGTGGCGGGCCTCGGGTCCGCCCGTATCGGAGTAGCGCTTGCGGCCATCACCTGGGCTGTGGTCATCGGACATCGATCGCTCCTTTGCGTCCATCGTCAGCGCGCCGGTCCGGCCGAATCCGACCGGCGGCTCGCCCCATCGTCATGCGATGAGCTTAACATCCGTGCGCAACCGGGCTGACTCACGAGGGCCATCGCCGACCCGGTATACTCTCCCCTTCCGGAACGGGATCGGGCATCGAGGCAGGGGAACGTCGTGGCCGTCATCGAACTCGTCGATCTGAAGCGGGAGTTCCGGCAGGCAAAACGGTTCGACGGCCCGTTCGGCGCTATCCGCACCCTCGTCACCCGTGAGTACACCACCCGCACCGCGCTCGACGACGTCTCGTTCTCGATCGAACCGGGCGAATCAGTCGCCTACCTCGGTCCCAACGGGGCCGGCAAATCGACCACGATCAAGATCCTCACCGGCATCCTCGTTCCCTCCGCCGGCCAGGTCCGCGTGCTCGGCAACGAGCCACATCGGCATCGCCAGGCCAACGCCCAACGCCTCGGCGTCGTCTTCGGCCAGCGCAGCCAGCTCTGGTGGGACCTGCCGCTCTTCGAATCGTTCGACCTGCACCGCCGCATCTACCGGATCGCGCCGGAACGCTTCCGCGAAAATCTCGCCTTCTGCGAGGAAGTCCTGCGAATGGAAGTCTTCCTGAAGACGCCGGTCCGCCAGCTCAGCCTCGGCCAGCGGATGCGCGGCGAACTGGCGATGGCCCTGCTTCACGAACCGGAGGTGCTCTTCCTCGACGAGCCGACGATCGGGCTCGACGTGCTGGCCAAGGACCGCATCCGCGACTTCCTGAAGCTGGTCAACCGCGAGCGCGGTGTGACGATCATGCTCACCACCCACGACCTGCGGGACATCGAGGAACTCTGCGAACGAATCCTCGTCGTCAACCTCGGCAAGCTCGTCTACGACGGCCGGATCGACGCCCTGCGCGCCCGGCTCGGCTCCCGGCGCACGATCCTGATCGAGTTCAGCGACGATCCCGGCGCAGTCGCGATCCCCCACGCCGCGCTGGTCGAGGATCGTGGCGTACGCAAGACGTACGCCTTCGACCGCGCCGAGATGCCGGCGCTCGATCTCGTTGCGGCCCTGCCGCGCTCGCTCCCAATCGCCGACATTTCCTTCGAGGAGCCCGACATCGAGGAGATCATCCGCCGCCTCTACCAGTCGATGGAGGCTGACCGGCCGGAGGCGGAGGAAATCGACACCTGGACCCGTGGCCAGGCGGTGACGCAGTGAACGTCGTGCGTGGTTGCTCCAGGTGGATCGTCCAGGTAGCTGTGCCACCTGTTCCTACCCCTTCCGAGACCGTCATGCTGAGTAGTCCGTCCACAGTATCTTGGCCGGTTGACGCCACCTCACTCACCGTCATCCTGAGCTTGCGAAGGATCCCCCGGCGCAGCCGGTATGTGCCCGGCAGGCCCGCAAGACCGCCTGCGGCGGGGGATTCCTCGTTCCTCGGAATGACGGTCGGGGAGGTGTCACGATACGCTGGTCAGTCTACCGGGTGCCAGCGAAGTGACGGCCTAAGGGATGGTGAGGCGCCGCCATGAGCCTCTACCTGGCGATGATCGGCAAGTCGTACCGGAAGCACCTCGCCTACCGCTCCGAGGTCTGGATCCGGATCGTGATCGGCGTGATCTGGGTCGGGATCCAGGTCGCCGTCTGGGAGGCGCTGATCGGCTCCGGCGAGGTCGACGGCATCGGCCTCAGCGACATGATCACCTACGCCATCCTCAACACCGTGATGGCGCTGGCGCTGATGGACCGCACCCTGGCCGACCTCGACCAGAAGATCCGCTCGGGCGACATCGCCGTGGATCTGATCAAGCCCTTCCACTTTCCGCTCACGCTGGTCGCCGACGGTCTCGGCCGGTCGCTCTTCGCGGCCCTCTTCTCGGTGCTGCCGACGCTGCTTCTGGCCGCCCTCTTCTTCGAGTTTCAGGCGCCAGCCTCGATCGGGAACGGCCTGGCTTTCGGCCTCGCCTTCGGGCTGGCGCTGGCGATCTCGTTTGCGCTGGCCTGCCTGGCCGGGATGCTGGGCTTCTACTTCCTGGCCACCTTCCACTTCCAGTGGGCGCTCGGGGCGCTGCGCTCGCTCTTTGCCGGCACGATGGTGCCGCTCTGGTTCTACCCGGACGGCCTGCGGGCGCTGGCGAACGGCCTCCCCTTCCAGTTCCTGGCCTTCTTTCCGGCCGCCACCTGGATGGGCGAACTCTCTGGCCTGGAAATCGCGCGCAACCTGGCGCTTGGCCTCGCCTGGTCGGCCGCGCTGCTCGGGCTCTGCTGGTGGATGTGGGCGAGGATCGTCCGCCGCCTCGTCGTCCAGGGCGGGTGAACGAATGAAGACGGCCGAGGCGCCATCCGCATCCGACGTCCCTCGTAGGGGCCGGCCTGTGTGCCGGCCCGCGCGCGCAATGGCCCGCGTTGCGGAAAGCCACACGGTCCGGCGGGGCAGCTTCTCACTACGATTACCAGACGGGCAAGTCATGACCCCGGCCCTCTTCTGGCACTACGCCCGGCTGCGGATGCGGGAGCGCATGGAATACCGCGGCGCCTACGTGGCGGGCATGGCTGCCCAGATCCTCGCCTACGTCGCCGACTTCCTGGTGATCTGGGTGCTGGTGCGGCGCTTCGGCACGCTGGCCGGCTGGGGCTGGGAGGAGATCGCCCTGCTCTGGGCCTTCAACCTGCTCTCGTACGCGATCGGGGCGGCCTTCACATTTTGCCAGTCCGAGCTCGAAGGGCTGATTCAGGGCGGGACCTTCGACGGGTACCTGGTTCGCCCGCTGAATCCCTACCTGGCGTTCGCGGCCCAGCGCTTCAACGTCGGCTACCTCGGGCACATCCTGCTGGCGTCGGCCATCCTGGCCTGGGCGCTCGGCAACCTCGACATCGTCTGGACGCCGAGGAGCGTCCTCTTCCTGGCGCTGGCGCTCGTTGGGGCGAGCCTGCTGCAGGCGGCGGTGATGACCCTGCTCGGGGCCTGGGCGTTCCTCTTCGTGCGCGCCCAGTTCCTGTTCGGATTCGCGGGCACGCTGCGCACCTTCATCACCTACCCGATCACGATCTACGGCGCCGCGATCCAGGTGCTGCTGACCGCGATCGTGCCCTTCGCCTTCGTCAACTTCTACCCGGCCTCGGCGCTGCTCGGCAAGGACGGCGCGCTCTTCCCCGGCTGGACCGGCTGGCTCACGCCGCTGGTTGGCCTGGTCGCGTTTACCGGCGCCTATCGGGTTTGGATGCGCGGGGTCGATCGCTACCAGGGCGCCGGCGGATGAGATCTACGACCGCCGTCGCCGGGGACTGACGAGGCGCAGGATCGTCACGCGATCCGCGTCGCGCCGGTAGGAGATGATGTGGTGTTCGAGGTGATACTCCCGAATGTTCGATGGCCGCCCGGCGGCGGGGTGGCCGATATCGGGAAAGGCTCCAAGTCGCTCGAAGGCGCTGTCGAGCACCTTGCGATAGGCATCGTGTTGCCCGCTGCCCCACGTGTCGAAGGTGTACTGAAGAATATCCCGGACATCCACCCGGGCTCGCGGCAAGAGAATGACCTCAATACGTGATGTCATCGGAAACCTGATGGCCACGCCGCGAGTTCTCCATTGCCTCGTCGACGATTTGATCCATGAGGCGGGGCGTCCATGGCACGCCCTCGCCGCGGTCGGCCTCGGCGAGGGCGGCGAGCAGCTCGGGATCGTCTTCCCAGCGGTATTCGCCGATGACGTGCTCGACGGCGTCGACGATCACCGCGGCTTCGCTCGCGAAACGCCCCTCGGCGATCTGCCGCTCGATATAGGCCTGGATGTGATCGGGGAGGGTGATGGTCAGCGTCATGGTGGTCTCGCTTCCGGAAGGCGACGCGCCGTTGCCGCAAGTATAGGGAAAACAGAGCCCAACCGGTCCCTGACGAACGACCGGATCGATCCCCTACCGATCTCACTTCATGGAGCGTGTCGACGAGACAACTGCCATTGGTGGGCGCCCGGGTCCGCCTGACCACTCCCGACGAAAATCCAGCGAGGGGTTGACATGGGTCCACGGCTTCGCTAGTATTTCACTATAAGGTTAATTAACCGAACGGACAAATACCGATGGACGCACGCAGCCACGATGCCGAACTCGACCACACCTTCCAGGCCCTCGCCGATCCCACGCGCCGCGCCATCCTTGCCCGGCTCGCCAGCGGCGAGGCAACCGTCAACGAACTTGCCGAACCGTTCGCGATCAGCCTGCCAGCCGTGTCCCGTCATCTCAAGGTGCTCGAACGGGCCGGCCTGATTACCCGCGGCAAGGACGCCCAGTTCCGGCCCTGCCGCCTGGAGGCCGAACCGCTCAAGGACGCCTACGACTGGATCGACCGCTACCGCCAGCACTGGGAAGAACGCTTCGACCGTCTCGCCGACTACCTCAAGGAACTCCAGCAGGAAGGACCACCGGATGACCACGCCTGAACTTCACCCGACGCCCAACGATCTCGGCGTCGGCAAGGAAGTCACGATCACCCGGATCTTCGATGCCCCACGCGAGCTGGTCTACGATGTCTGGACCGACGAGCGGCACATCGCCTCGTGGTTCGGCCCGCGCTCCTTCACCAACCCGGTCGTGGAAATGGATGTCCGGCCCGGCGGGCGGATGGTCATCCACATGCAGGCCCCGGACGGCAGCGTCTTTCCCAGCGTCGGGACCTTCACCGATGTCACGCCCCCCGAGCGGCTGGCCTTCACCTCGGCGGCCTACGCGGGCGTCGGCGGACCCTTCCTGCTCGAAGACCACACCACCATCACCTTCACGGAGCGCGCGGGGCGCACGACCGAATTGACCCTCCACGCCGTCGTCACCCGTTCCACGCCCGAAGCCGCCGGGGCCCTCGACGGCATGGAACAGGGCTGGAACGAGAGCTTCGACAAACTCGCCCTGCGTCTGACGAACTTGTCAGTCAGAGGGAACGAACATGAGCACATTGCGGCAACTGATCCGGCGACCGACCTCGTCATCACCCGCGCCTTCGCCGCCCCGCCGGACCTCGTATTCCAGGCCTGGACCGATCCGGACTGCCTGGTTCGCTGGTGGGGCACATCCGACATGACCGGAACCGCGAGCGAAATCGACCTCCGCGCAGGCGGCGCCTGGCGCGCCTGCATGCGCTCACCCGAAGGCGTCGATCACTGGGCCGGCGGCACGTTCCAGGACATCGACCCGCCACGTCGACTGGTGATGACCTTCGCCTGGGAGGCGATGCCTGCCGCCGAAACCGTGCTCACCGTGACCTTCGACGAGCGGGATGGCGCAACGGTGATGACCTTCCGGCACAGCGGCCTCACCACCGAGGCATCGCGCAACGGTCACGCGGAGGGCTGGAGCGAGAGCTTCGACAAGCTGGCCGGGCGCCTGGCCGCCATCGCCTGACCGTCGGCTCCTACGTCGCAATGTATTCGAATTCGAAGCGTACGGCGCGTACGCCTGGTCAATCACGCCCCAGGCCAGGCTTTCGCCGACAACGAGCTTCCATCCGGACGTTTCCCCGGTACAGGAGTGAAGCACCATGGTGAGTCGCGAACCGGTCACAACCGTCAACCTCGATCAGTACGGCGACGAGGCGATGCCCTGGAGCAGCGTCGGAAAAATCCTGGACGCCGGGCCCCCGCAGCCATACGTGCCCGGCCAGGACTTCTGGACGGTGCTGCTCACGGTCCTGCCCGATGGCCGGCCGCACGCGGCGCCGGTCGGCGCGATGTGGATTGACGGCGCGTGGTTCGTCGTCAGCGGGCCCGGGACGCGGAAGTCACGGAACCTGGCCCACAACCCGGCCTGCACGCTGACCGCGAAACTCCCGGGCTGCGACGTGGTCTTCATGGGCGAGGCACATCGGGTCACCGATGCCGGGACACTGGATCGGGTGGCCGCGGTGTATCGCGGGGCCGGTTGGCCGGTGGCGGTTGAAGGCGACGCCTTCACGGCGCCCTACACCGCACCCAGCGGCGGCCCTCCCCCGTGGCATCTCTACCGGATCGATTGCCGGCAGGCGTTGGGGGTCGGCTCGACAGAGGATACGAATGGCGCCACGAAGTGGGTCTTCGACCACTCCGCGGACGGTCGTCAGCCATGAGCCGGGCACGCGACCCGACGTCGCCGCTGGCCCCACGGCGGGAGTCCATCAGGCTGGAGGCGCCCATGCCTGGTTGAACCGATCGACATCCCACCTCGAAGAACCCTGATTGAATCCCTGGAAAGGCATCCCTCACCATGACCACGAACGACAACGCCTCGTCGCTGACCGTCATCTCCGACGTCGAAATCGCCATGAGCCGCGTCTTCGACGCTCCCCGAGAGCTCGTCTTCACGGCCTACACCACCCCGGACATGGTGGCCCAATGGTGGGGCCAGCGCGCCTCGACCACGATCGTCGACAAGCTGGACCTGCGGCCGGGCGGCCAATGGCGCTACATCCAGCGCGAAGCCGATGGCACGGAATACGCCTTCAACGGCGAGTACCGCGAGGTCACGCCGCCGGAACGCCTGGTCAACACC
>JBGTNF010000433.1:0-4074 GCA_041743205.1 Thermomicrobiales bacterium
CGACCAGGAGGGCGATCCCGAGTGGAGCGGGGCCACGGCCTGGATCGGGGACCAGGAAGGCGAACACCAGCGCGGCCGCCATCATCGCCAGCACGAACGCCGGTACGCCCACGTTCAGCGCCTCCGACTGGGTCGGCTCGACGCCGGCATCGGCCAGGTCCTGGTCCCACCCGCAGTGGTAGGCGCCCTGCTCCCGGGCCTCGACGACCCCGGCCATGTTGCGATCTGAACCGATGGTGACCATGGCGCCACCTGTGTCCTTCCCGTGGTCGATTACGCGCACCGCCACACCGCCTGGGCGACTCATCAAGGCCAGCATACTCCTGGACCCAAAGCCAGGGTACCTGCCCGGCGCCGGAACCATGGCGGGCGTCAGCGGCGCAGGGCGCGAGCCGCTCCCTCCAGCCCCGCGGCAGCTCCGACCAGCGCTACCCCCAGCGGGATGTGGAGCCAGAGCAATCGCTCGCCATCGGCGGCGAGGATGCCCACTGTCATCTGGATGACGAGTCCGATTCCAAAGCCGACGAACCGGAAGGCGAACTGGCGGCCCACCCCGGTTGAAGACAGCGCCACCATCGCCACGACGCCGGCAGCCAGGGTGATCGCCACCAGGCCGTAGGCGGTGAGCCGGTGGGCAGTCCGTCCCCACCCCTCGCCGGAAAGGAACACCCCGGCGAAGATCGACTGGGCGAACACCGCGATCGTCAGCAGCCGCGCCAGCGCCGCCCACAGCGCCGTGTTGGCCCGCCCACCGCCGATTTCCACGGGAGCGACGCTCACAGGCCCACGCTCCGGACCGCGCTGGTTGGCTCGCGGACGATCTGGAGCAACGACACCCCGAGACCGTAGGTCGAAACCCGGCGCGGCGGCGCGATTCTCGCGAACCACGAGTGCGGGTCCGCGAAATCCGCCTTCGAGATGATGCGCTTGAAGGCGCCGGCCTCAAACAGGCGGACGATCTCCGGATCGTCGTTCGGGAGGAGTTCGGCCCGGCCCTGGAACTGGACCGCGAAGGGCGGGAACATCGGGAACTTGCGGGCCGGGATGCAGACCGCGACCCGAGGGTTCGCCCGGATGTTCCGCGCCTTGATCGAATCGCCGAACATCGTCACGTAGAGCGCGCCGTCGAGGACCGCGTAGCGCACGGCGACGACGTGCGGCACATTCGAGGGCGACGAGGTGGCGAGCGTGCAGAACGAACGCCCCTCGATCGTGCGGCGGGCGATCGCTCGCTGGCGCTGAAGATCGAACGACGTTTCGTGACTGGCGATGGTTGCCGTTGCGGACATGGGGTTCCTCCTGCCGGTGGATGGGTCGATTACCTGAAACCATCGTAGGCAGGAACCACGTCCGGCACATCGTCCCCGAAGCTGAATCGCCCCTGCGACCGGGAGATGATGCGAGGTCGTGCGGAGTCGTGACTCAGGCAGCGGTTTTCGACGCCAGCTGCCGCATCGCGTAGCCACGCGGATCGACGAACTCCCGCATGGCGTTCACGCAGGCGCCTACCCGAACGGCGAAGGTTGTTCGATCAGACATCGGCCTGGATCGGCTCGTCTACCTGTCGCAACCGACGCCGAAGTGTTGGTGGGCAAGGCTGCGGCGGACCGCCTCGGCGGTGACGCACGTCGCCACCGCTCTCACCCTTCGTCCTCGGCGGACAGGCTGTACGCAACATTGCGCCAGGACGCGCGGCCGCCCTGACCATGGCACGAGCCCGACCCTTCGCCAATCGGCAGCAACGTGAACATCCCAAAGGCCATATGCACCTCCTCGGGCAGCCCGGTCAGGCCAGCGGCCACATGGAGGACCTCGTCGTCAATCGTCCAGACGACCCGGCCGCGGGACCGGTCGATCTCGATCGCACAGCGGCGGAAGTCGGAGCTCGCCGGGTGGTCCGCCCGCGACAGGAAGAAGGGGTCCTCGACGACCCGCGTGTAGGCATGTTCGCCGTCGGGGGAGGGGAGCACCTCCTCTTCGGCGAACATGCGGTCCCCGTTCGAGAGGACGCCGAAAACCATATGCGTCCCGCCGGTGGTATCGGCCACGGTGAGCGTCGCGAAGCCATGCCGGTAGTCGCCGGACCCGTCGCCAACCTCGGCGCGGAGGTCGACCGCGAACCGCCCGGGGCCGTCCGCGGGAAGCCGGAATCCTCGGGTCGAGAGGAGCAAATGCTTCGTGTTGTCGAGTCCCTGGTGGGTCGGGTCGCAGTTGGCGAACTCGGGGATGTCGACCGTCAGGACGCCGCCCCCGACGGTCGTGCCGGCTCCGGGCTCCAGGCGCGGCCCGGAGCCGAAGTCCGCCGGTTGCCAGAGGGCAGGGTCGAGCCCGGGTCCCGCGAACGCGTCGTACGTGGTCCACTCTGAGGCGGCTGCTGGAGTCATGTCCATGCGTGGTTTTCCTTCTCGAATCTGCTCAGAGTGGCGCCCGCCGAACCTGGACGCCGGCGAACGCGTCGGTGACGGGCGCGATCAGGCGCTGCCAGTTGCCGGAGCCGAACGCCGCCTTCTCGCCAAAGACGGTCAGCGTCTCAGATGCTCTGCCCGCCGGAGACCTCGATCCGCTGGCCGGTGATCCAGCCCGTGGCGTCGGAGAGGATGGCCGCGGCGGCCGCGCCGATGTCGTCGGGCAGCCCTACCCGGCCCAAAGCGATCGTTGCGGCGAGGTACTGGTTGATGGCCCTGTCGTCACGCACCAATCCGCCGGCGAAGTCGGTTTCGGTGACGCCCGGGGCCAGCACGTTGACCCGAATCCCGCGCGCTCCGAGCTCCTGGGCCTGGTAGCGGGTGAGGACTTCGATGGCGCCCTTGGTGGCCGCGTAGGCTGAGTAACCGGGGATCGTGAAGCGGGCGAGGCCCGACGAGACATTGAGGATTCGCCCCCCGTCGGCGATCAGTGGCAGAAGCCGCTGCGTCAGGAAGTAGGGGCCCTTGAGCTGGATCCGGACGATCTCGTCGAACTGGTCCTCGCTGGTGTCGACGTACGGCGTGCTGAAGCCGATGCCGGCGTTGTTGACCAGGAAGTCAAAGTCGGTACGGTTGAAGGTCTCTCGAAGCGCCAACGAAACCCTCTGGGCGAAGGCGTCGAAGGTACGGCTGTCGCCGGTGTCGAGCTGAAGCATGGCAGATCGGACGCCGCCAGCCTCGATCTCACGAGCGACCTCACCCGCCTCGTCCTCGCGGCTGTGGTAGGTCCCGATGATATTGACGCCTTGCGCAGCGAGGTGGAGCGCGGTGCTCCGACCAAGCCCACGGCTGGCGCCCGTGACGACGGCGATCTTGTTCGTGGTAGTCATGATCTCTTCCTTGCGGTCCATCGGACCTTGTCTCCTGAAGCTCCCGCAAGTGGATGCCCATAGCTATCGTTCAGGGTGGACATTCACTCGAACGCATCGGTGACGAGCGCGATGAGCCCCCTCCAGTTGCCGGAGCCGATGGCCCCCTTCTCTGCAGCGGTGAAGGTGGGCGCATCGGCCAGGAAGGACCGACCGACGCCGCCGCTGGTCTCGATGTACGGGTAGCCCGTCCCGAACGTGTAGGGGTAGTCCGTCGCGTAGAGCATCCGGTCCACGCCGACGACCTCCGCCGTCCAGCGCTGATAGCGCTCGCTGGTCGTGCCACTGCCGGTGACCCAGACGTTCGTCCGGAAGTAGTCCATCAACGGGCGTTCCATCTCCGCGGCGCCCTCCATGATGCCGACGTGATCGAGGAAGAAGAGCACCACCTCGCCCCAGTGGCCGAGCACGACCTGGAGGTCGGGATGGCGGTCGAACACTCCCGTGAAGACCATCCGCAGGAACTGAACGCCGAGGTCGTAGTACCACCCCAGGCCTGCCGTCGCGAGCCCCCCATCGAGCGCGTCGTTCATGCCGGAGTAGTAGGCGTCGAGCACCGGCTGCACCGGTCTCTGTGGGTGGAAGTACAGGGGCACGCCCAACCGCTCGGCCATCCCATAGAGCGCGTCGAACTCCCGCGCCTCCGGCTTCAGGTCGCCGGTGCGCCCGTAGAGCATCGCCCCGCAGAGGCCAAGCTCCGTGATGGCGCGCTCCAGCTCCGCGGCGGCGGCGTCCGGGTC
>JBGTNF010000434.1:0-11625 GCA_041743205.1 Thermomicrobiales bacterium
GTTCGCCTCGGCGGGCCACCTTGCTGCCTACGCCGGGATCGCCCCGGTCACCCGCCAGTCGGGGGCGTCGCGGGCCCACCATCGGTCGCGCCGGCACGGCCACACCGCGCTGCAGCGGGCCTGGTTCCTGACCGCGCTCGCCTCCCTCCGGGTGGATCGGACGTACTACGACCGGAAGCGGCGGGAAGGCCTGCACCATCCCAAGGCGACGATCGCCCTGGCCCGGCGCCGGGTCGATGTGCTCTTCGCCCTGTTGCGCGACGGCGCCACCTACGTGCCCAAACCGGCCTTGCCGAAACCATAGGGGCACCTACAAAATCCGTTTGGATTCTGGATTCGGAATCAGATCCGATCTGAGGAGCACGCATGGCGATCATTGGCTACCACGCCTCCCACGAGCAGTTCGCGCCGAGCGAACTGCTTGATTATGTCCAACACGCCGAGCGGGCTGGCTTCACCGCCGCGATGTGCTCGGATCACTTCGCGCCCTGGAGCGTGCGGCAAGGCAATTCCGGTTTCACCTGGTCGTGGCTGGGCGCGGCGCTGCAGGCCACCAGCCTCTCGTTCGGCACGGTCAATGCCCCCGGCGACCGCTACCACCCGGCGATCGTCGCCCAGGCCGCGGCGAACCCTCGCCGAGATGTTCCCGGACCGGTTCTGGGTCGCGCTCGGC
The DNA here is from genome assembly GCA_041743205.1 of Thermomicrobiales bacterium. GTDB lineage: Bacteria > Chloroflexota > Chloroflexia > Thermomicrobiales > UBA6265 > JACCYX01. The sequence continues at coordinate 674 of JBGTNF010000434.1, forward strand.
ACCGGGCAAGCGCTCAATGAGCACATCACCGGGCGCCCATGGCCGCCCAAGGCCGAGCGCAACGTCCGGCTGCTGGAATGCGTCGAGGTCATCCGTGCCCTTTGGCGGGGCGAAACCGTCACCCACCACGGCCGGGTCACGGTCGAGGAGGCCAGGCTCTGGAGTCTGCCGGCCACGCCGCCGATAATTGTGGGGGCCGCGCTGAGCGAGACGACCGCCGAGTGGGTCGGCTCGTGGGCAGACGCCTTCGTCACCGTGGCCGCGTCGCGGCCGCAACTGGCGCGGATGATCGAGGCGTTCCGGCGCGGCGGCGGAGCGGGCAAGCCGATGTTCCGGCAAAGCCACATCTCCTGAGCGCCGAGCGAGGCCGAAGCCCGGGCCAACGCCTTCGACCAGTGGCGCACGCCGATCTTCGCCGGCGAGGTGCAGGAAACGCTCCGCGCGCCCGCCGATTTCGACGCCGCCGCGCGTTTCATCCAGTCGGACCAGCTCGACGATTTCATCCGCATCTCGCCCGATCTCGATTGGCACCGCGAATGCCTCGAAGAGGATCTGGCGATGGGCTTCGAGCGGGTCTACGTCCACAACGTAGGCCGCAACCAGGAAGCGTTCATCGACGCCTTTGGCGAACGCGTGCTGCCGTCGTTCGCCTGAGCGCCGAACCTTCACGGCGCGCATCCGCGCCTATCCAAGCGTGCGACGAATGATGTCGTCGACCACCTTCACCGCCCACCGGTCGGGTTGGGGATCGGGGTCGATCGGGAGCTGGTGGCGGCTGATCAGGCCGGATATTCTCGACCGCAGCGACCCGGGCGCGGCGGGGTGCGACAACACTGCGGCCAGGGTCGACGCCGCGCCCGGGTCGATGCCCGCATCCAACGCAACCGCCACCAGGCCGACCAGGGCATCGAGCGCCACCGGCGTGACCGAGCTCTCCCAGGCAATCCGCAGCGCCCGCGTGAGGAAGACCGTGGCTTCGGCGGGGGCGCCAAGGACCGCCGATTCGGTCCCGAGTTGCACGAGTGAGGCGGCCGTTCCCCATGCGTCATGGGTGTCCTGCCGAAACGTCAGGGATTCCCAGTACAGTCGCCGCGCCCGCTCGTGATTGCCATCGCGCGCCGCGATCATCCCGAGGTTGAAGGAGGCGAAGGCGGCCCCCCGGCGATCGCCAATTTTGCGGAACATCGCCTGGCTCTCCGCGCACGATCGCTCAGCCTCGCCACGCTCATCGAGCAGGTGGGAAACGAGTCCCAGGTCGTTGAGGGAAAAGGCGATGCCCCACTGATCATCGACTTCCCGATAGCAGGCGAGACTCTCCTGCAGCAGTCTCCTGGATTCGGTGAGGTTGCCCGTCATGTGATGCGCGGCCGACAGCATGTTGAGCGCCAGGCCAAGCTCGCGCGTCGCGTCGAGTTCGCGCAACATCGCCACTCCCTCCGTCAACAGGCCGACGCCGGCCTCGTATCGGCCCAGGCCGCTCTGGAATCCGCCGTACCGCGCAAGTGATTGGGCCCGGACCAGGGTGATCTCCGGGTCGAGTGGTTCTTCGGCGCTGTGGGCGTTCAAGGCGTCCAGCACCGACCCGAACGCAACCTCCCCTTCCCGCATCCAGCCCCGCATGACGTGGAAGAGCCACCACGCGTGGGCGGCGCCGGTGATCAGGGCGGTCTCCGGCTTCCGGGCGGCCCAGGTCCAGGCCAGACTGAAGTTGCCGATGTCGGCTTCGATATCGTCCAGGGCGCCCCGTTGGTCCCCGCCGGCGAGCGCCACTTCGTGACGGGCGAGGCGTTCCAGGAAGTAGCGGCAGTGCCGATCATGGATTTGGTCGTGTTCGGTCGCCTGGCCATCCATCAGTTCGGCGCCGTACTGCCGCAGCAAACCGTGGATCCGGTACCGGCCGTCCAGCTGTTGGGTTAGCAGGGATTTGGCGGCGAGCGCCGCCAGGTCAGGCGCCGAGATATCCGCCACCGCGGCCGCCGATTCGAGCCGGAACCCATCGCGAAAGATCGATAACCGGCGGTAGGCGGACTGTTCGCCATCGGTAAGCATCCGCCAGGTCTGGTTGAACACGGCGCGCATGCTCCGGTGCCGGTCGGGAACGTCGCGCAGCGAGGTCGCCAGGAAATCGAGATTGCGGCGAACCTGGTCCTCGATTTCGTCGAGCGATAGCGAGCGCGCCCAGGCCGCCGCCAGCTCGATCGCCAGCGGCATACCATCGACGAGCTGGCAGATGCGGATCGCCACCGGCCGCTCCTCGTGCCGCAGCGGGGCACGCGGCCTCGCCTGCCGCAACCGTTCGCTCAGCAGCTCCACGGAACCGTAGCCCTCGAAGCTGTCCGTCGATGAGCTTGTGGGTACACCCAACCCATCGACCTCGTAGACCCACTCGCCGCTCAGGCGCAGGTGTTCGCGGCTCGTGACCAGCATCTTGACGCCCGGCGCGGCGGCGAGAAGTCGAGCGGCCTCGGCCAGGCCCACGATTACATGCTCGGCGCCGTCGAGCGCCACGAAGACCTGGCGGTTACGAAGCCAATCCATCAGGTGCTGTTCGGGGTCCACGTTTCCCGGCAGCGTCAGGCCCAGCTCGGCGGCGATCGCGGGCACGATCCCACCGGGTTCCCGAACCGCTTCGAGGGCGACGAAACAGGCTCCGTCATACGCATGCCCAACCTGGCTGGCCGTCACCTCGATCGCCAGGCGGGTCTTGCCACTCCCGCCCGGACCGGTCAGGGTCAGCAAACGGCATTCGCGATGGGCCAGCACGTCGGCGATTTCCTCGAGCTCGCGTTCCCGGCCGACCAAACGCCCCGGCGGGGTGGGCAATCGCGGCGCCGGGCGCCGTTCAAGGTTTGGGGAAGACGAGATCGAAGATGGAGCGTCCTGCGTGGTAATGCGTTGGAACAGCGCCTCCGTTTCCGCCTCCGGCTCGACGCCCAGCTCCTCATCCAGCACGGCCCGGCAACGCTCGTACTGAGCAATCGCGTCGCCGCGCCGGCCCCGCTTCCAATGCACCGCCATCAGGGCCCGGTGGGCGCGTTCGTTCCAGGGATCGATCTCCAGGAGCCGCGACAGGGCGACGTTCGCTCCGTCGAGCGCGCCGCGTCCCTCCTGCCAGGCCGCCAGCGCGAGGGCGGCGTCGATCACGCGTTGGCGGATTCGTTCCCGCCAGATCGTGGTCCAGTCTTCGAACCCTTCACTGTCGTCGACGCCGAACCCTTCGAGGAATTCGCCCCGGTAGAGATCGAGGGCGGCCTCCAGCCGCTGCGCGCAGGCCGGGCAGGCGTCGAGCCGCTGATGCTCATGACGGTCACAGCTCTGGAGGAGGGTCAGGAGCTGGCGCACGTCGAGCGCTGTCCTGGAACCGTGGCGAAACTGCACGGAATCCCGCGTGACCAGCAGCACCGGCTCGGCGGCAACGTGGTCGTCGAGCATTCGCCGCAGCGTCGAGAGCGCCTGGCGAAGACTGTGGCGAGCCCGCTCGTCCGTTTGCTCGGGCCAGAGCAGGAGGGCCAGCGATGCCCGGGCGTGCGGCCGATCGGCCTCGACCGCGAGGTAGCCGAGCAACCCCAGCACCTTGGCGTAGGTTGGGCCGGTGACCGGCCGCCCGTCGCGCAGCACCTGGAATGTGCCAAGGAGGGAAATCGTCAGTTGCGACATGGTTTCGTTCCACGCATTCCGTGACTGCGGCTCCCCCGCCAGTATACTCCCGTCCCTCTCCAATCGATGGTGTCGTCAGACCCACGTTTGAAGATGGTCTTGACGCACCGGTTGACGGCCGCTTGACGGGTCCGCCGTAACGTCGATACCGGTGATGCAGACATCGGCTACCGAAAGACGCACATCACACCGCCGCGCCGGCTTGCCGGCGGGTTTCCGGGGCGTGCCGCGCTCCGGTTCGTCCGGTCCTGGATTACGCACACAGACAGGAGAACCAGTACATGTACGTTCATGAAGTTTCGGCGGAACGTGTCCGTCACCACCCCAGGCGGAGGAGACCGTCGACCCATGTCCCGCGAGTGGCCATCTTCTCTTTGGCCGTCATGTCCAGCCTGGGCCTCGCCGCCCTGTTCCTGGCAATTTCCGCGCAGGGAACGCAAACCACCCTCCCGCTCCTCAAGCACGCCACCTCCCACTCCATCGAAGAAGGGGTGGTCACCGTGACCGGCTCGAACTTCACCGCGGGTGGAGACGTGCTCATTGCGATCCAGGATATGTGGGGCGTTACCACGTTCGAACAACGCTGGACGACCGCCTCGGAGCACACGCTGGCCACCAACGGCTCCCATGATCCCGGCCTTGGTTTTCATCCAGGAGGCGCCGTGCACGAAACATTCGGCGGTCTTTGCGGCCAGACCGTGACCGTGCGGGCCCTTGATGCGTACACCGGCACGCTCAGCACCGCGCTCGATCTCGACGTGGATTGCGATGCCTGACACCGGATCCCGTCAATCAACCACATCAGGCGGTGCGGCTGCATCCGTCCTTCCCTCTGGTTGGCTCGCGCCGATCCGGCCGTGCCCTGGGCCACAACCCGCCGTTAGGCGATCCAGTCAGACAGGCGTACGATCACCATGAACATCCCCATCATTGCCGGCATCGTTTCAACCTTCATGTTCAGCGTGAGCACGCTGCCAATGCTTCGCAAGGCCTTCCAGACGCGGGATTTGCGGTCCTACAGCCTGGGCCACCTGGCGCTCGCCAATGGCGGCAACCTCATCCACTCCGTCTACGTCTACACCCTGCCCCCCGGCCCGATCTGGTTCCTGCACACTTTTCACGTGCTGACGACCGGACTCATGCTCGGCTGGTACCTGCGCTACGAAGGGTGGAACCTGTGGGTTTCCCGCCGGCGCTCCAGCTTCGTCGACATCGGCGAGGCGTCGCCCGACTCCGCCGCGTGAGTCCCCACCCGAAATGGTCTCGCCACGCCGTTGACGGTCGCTTGACGCACCGTCCCTAAAGTCGAAATCGGCAAGAGGCGCCAACCACTGCCCAGCCGACGAAAGGAGCAAACCGACACCAATGACTGGGGGCGCCAACTCCAACTCCAACGCCAGCCATCGCCAAACCCGGGGTCACAGATCCACCGTCACCATCGATTACGAAGAAGGAATGACACTCACATGACGCAGGCCACGATCTCCGCGAAAACCAAACCCGCCTCGTTCGAGGCGATCGCCCGGCTGGAGGCCTCCCTCCGGGGCGATCTGGTCACGCCGGCCCACCCCGCCTACGACGACGTGCGGGCGCTCTACAACGGCATGATCGACAAGCGGCCAGCGCTGATCGCCCGCTGCCTGGACGTCGCTGACGTCATCGCGGCCGTCGACTTCGCTCGCGACAACGATGTCGCACTCGCGATCCGGGGCGGCGGGCACCACGGCGCCGGACTCTCGTCCGTGGATGACGGGATCATGCTCGACCTCTCATTGATGAAGGGGATCCGGGTCGATCCGGTTGCCCGCACCGTCCGCGTGGAACCGGGCTGCCTCACCGCCGAGATCGACCACGCCACGCACGCGTTTGGACTGGCGACCCCGACCGGGACGATCGGCAGCACCGGCATCGCCGGTCTCACCCTGGGCGGCGGCATTGGCCACCTCAGCCGCCAGCACGGGCTCACCATCGACAACCTGCTGGCGGCCGACGTGGTCCTGGCCGATGGCTCGCTGGTGACGGCGACCGAGGACGAGCACCCGGACCTGTTCTGGGGGCTGCGCGGCGGCGGCGGCAACTTCGGGGTCGTCACCTCGTTCCTGTTCCGCCTCCATCACGTCGAAACCGTGATCGGCGGACCCATGATGTGGCCGCTGGAGCGGGCCGATGAGGTGATGCGCTGGTACCGGGAGTTCATCGCCACCGCGCCGGAGGAAATCAACGGGTTCTTCGCCTTGCTGACGATCCCGCCCGTCCCGGTCTTTCCCGAAGCGCTGCACCTGCAAAAGATGTGCTGCGTGGTCTGGTGTTACACCGGCTCCCAGGAGGAAGCCGACGCGATCCTGGCGCCGGTCCGGGCGCAGATTCCGCCCCTCATCGATGCCGTGCAGCCGATGCCGTTCCCGGCGCTGCAAACCATTTTCGACGCCCTGATCCCGGCCGGGCTGCAATGGTACTGGAAGGCCGATTTCGTGCGGGTGCTGACGGACGAGGCGATCGCAGCCCACATCTTACACGCCCATCGGCTGCCGCCGTTCCAGTCGACCATGCATCTCTACCCCATCAACGGAGCCGTGCGCCGCGTTGGTCGCAACGAGACCGCGTTCAGCTACCGCGACGTGACCTGGGCCCAGGTGATCGTGGGCATCGATGCCGATCCCGCCAACGCCGGGGAAATCACCCGCTGGGCGAAGGAGTACTGGGATGCGGTTCACCCGTTCTCGGCCGGCGGCGCCTACGTCAACATGATGATGGAGGAAGGCGACGAGCGGATCCACGCCGCCTATCGCGACAACTTCGAGCGGTTGGCCAGGGTGAAACGGCAGTACGACCCGCACAACCTCTTCCGGATCAACCTCAACATCCCACCGGCGACATGGCAGGATAGGAGCAAGCCGTAAGGGCCGGCCTGTGTGCCGGCCCGCCGCTGTTGGGTCGCGAAACCACGGGAAGCCACACGGGGCCTCCCCTACACAGGACAGAGGAGATCACCCATGGCTACCACCGAACCCATGACCCTCACCGACGCCGAACGCGGCGAGAAGCTCGCCGAATCGCTCTTCGCCGCCTCGATCGCCACGATGGAGCTCATGGCCGTCTACCTTGGCGATCGTCTCGGGTACTACACGGCGCTCGCCGAGGGTGGCCCGGTCACGTCGACCGAGTTCGCCACGCGGACGAACACCAACGAGCGGTACGCGCGGGAATGGCTGGAACAACAGGCGATGGCCGGCGTCCTCGACGTCGAGGATACCGGAATCGCCTCGACCCGGCGCTTCACGCTGCCGGCCGGGCACGTCGAGGCGCTGACCGACCGGGACAGCCTCACCTACATGACGCCGCTCCTCCGCCTCACCATCGGCTGCGGCAGCGTGATGCCAGCCCTGCTGGACGCCTTCCGCCAGGGCGGCGGCGTGCCCTACCCGGATTACGGCGAGGACACCCGCGAGGGCATCGCCGACATGAACCGGGTGATGTTCATCAACCAGCTCGCCAGCGAGTGGCTGCCGGCATTGCCGGACATTCACCAACGGCTGCTCGATACGGATCGGCCGGCCCGCGTGGCCGACATCGGGTGCGGTACGGGTTGGTCGAGCGTGGCGATCGCGCAGGGCTACCCGGCCGTTCGGGTCGATGGGTTCGATCTGGACAACGCGTCGATCGCGTCAGCCCAGGCCACTGCCGCCAGCCTGGGCCTGCAAGAACGTGTCGCGTTCGCGGTCCGGGACGCTGGCGATCCAACCCTGGCTGGCGCCTACGACCTGGCCTGCGCCTTCGAATGTATCCACGACATGGCGAATCCCGTCGCCACGCTGGCGGCGATGCGGCGGCTGGTCGGCCCCGGCGGCACGGTCCTCGTCGCTGACGAACGGGTCGCGGACGTCTTCGGTGCGACAACGGGAGACGAGGTCGAACGCCTGATGTACGGCTTCAGCATTCTCCACTGCCTGCCGGTCGGGATGGCCGATCAACCATCGGTCGGCACCGGCACGGTGATGCGGGCCGACACCTTCCGCGCCTACGCCGAGCAGGCGGGCTTCCAAAGCGTTGAGGTCCTGCCGATCGACAACCTCTTCTGGCGCTTCTACCGGCTCACCGCCTGACGCGGGAGCCACTGCCATGCCGGACCGGCCACGGGTCGGTCTCCAACCGGATACAACGATGTCCGAGGACAGATCACATGCACCGAGTTCTTCTCCACGAATACCTGATCGAACGGGAAGCCCCGCTTCGCGAGCGCGCGGCGCGCGACGCGGCCCAACTGGCCATCGCGCGCCGCCGCGATCAACGACCGTTCGGTTTTCCGGCCCGGCTCGCGTTGGGCCGGTTGCTGGTCGCAATCGGGCGCCGTCTCCAGGGTCGCGCGACGGCTCCGGAATCCGCAACCGCCGCCGGGTGACCGCGGGCGGCATCAACCACGAAGGATGAACCCTTGGACGCTCTCGTACCGCTCATTGCGCTCATCGCCCTGACACTGTGCGCCGTGCCGTTCGGGGCCGATTCGCGTCCCAATATCGACGATACCGCGCACGATTGGCGCCGGTCGTCACATGCTCCAGCCAGGCCGGATCGGCCCGGCGAGCGCAGTACCGACCGCCGCTACCTGGCCTTGGCCAGGACGCTGGCGAGTGGAACCTCATCGTCGGCAAGCAGGAACCAGGGATTCAACATTATCCCGAACGACGCGAACAGCCGGTCGACATAGGTGCGCTGGATTGGCAACCCATCAGCCGGTTCGTGGCCGTTCAACACCCAGTCGAAGGAGAGCGACTTCAGGTAGTCGAGCGACAGAGACCAGGAAGCCGCCGCTTCGGCCCACAACCGCAGGTCGGCGCCGGTCAGGCTCTTCATCGACCCGCCAATGGTGTCGCCGGCGAACAGCACCCGGCGGCCGTCGACTTCACCAAGAAGGCAGATCGATCCCTCGGTGTGGCCGGGCGTGTGATGGACGGTGAGCGTGACATCGCCGGCGGTCACGGCATCCCCGTCATCGAGCGGCAGGCAATGCTCCGCCATGATCGGAGCGAAGGGGCGACCGTAGACGTAGCTGGAGTTTCGGTAGGGATCGCCCTCGACCACGAGCGGCCAATCCTGTCGATGCATGGACAGACGGAGGTCGGGCTGGAGCTTGCGGAGATCGTGAATCCCCTGGGTGTGGTCGCAATCGCCATGGGTCGCGATGACCTGCCGTATGTCGCCGACCCCGAGGCCAATCTGGGCCAGGTTGCGGACGATCTGCGGCGACGCGCGACGGCTGCCGCAATCGATCAGGGTCGGCCGACTGCCCGTGATCAGGTAAACGTTGCCACTGTCGACGTGAGGATATTCGGCGTAAACGAGATACAGGTGGGCAGACAGGCGAATCGGCGCATTCAGGACCGGCATGGTGACTCCAAAGGCGATGTTCAACAGATTCGTTATTGGAGAAACGGGTCCCGGAATGAGTGTATTGGCCGCTTCTCGGAATGTAAAGAATTCATGTAATTCTTCGTATAGTCGTGAAACGCATGTTATGAAAGCGGCTCTCCCGACGATGAAGTGTGGCTGGCGATTCTGGCAGGACGCAGTTGGATTGGCTGCCTGCCATCTCAGCCCGCCAATTAGGCATTAACGGCTGCATGCGCCAAACGGCGGACCCTTGCAGGTCCGCCGTTCGTCTCGTGATGTTGTATTGCCGGTAAACGTGTTGGTTACGCCATCCGGCCGACCGGAGCCAGCGGATCCTCATTGGTGATGAGGACGACCGACGGCCGCGGGGCGACCGCGCCGTCCGGCCACATCGTGACCGGCTCCTCGACCGTGCCGCCTTCGCCCGGGTGCTGGACGGAGGCGAACAGCGCACTGTTGTCCGGATTGAACTCGGGACCCGAGCACTCGGCGCCAAGCACGGTGCTGAAGAACTGGCGGGAGACGCCGCGCCCTTCGCCCTCGGTAGCGGCCACGAACAGTCCGTCATTGCCAGGCAGGTTGTTCGGGAGACCGTCGGTGGAAATCCAGATGTTGCCGACGGTATCGAAGGCGATGTTGTCCGGGGCGGCGAAGGAGCTGGCGTCCTCGCTGCCGCCGTACCAGCTGCCGGTGTCGGCCACGTCGCCAGCGAGGATGAAGATCTCCCAGGCGAACGTCGTTGAGGCGTGGTCGTTGTCGGTTTCAGTGATCTCGATGATGTGGCCGGCGAAGTTCTGCGGCCGTGGGTTGGCCATGTCGGTCTCTGCCAACTCGCGGTTGCTGTTGTTGGTGCAAACCAAGTAGACCTTGCCGGTGACCGGGTTGGTTTCGAAATCCTCCGGGCGATCCATCTTGGTCGCCCCGATCAGGTCGGCCGCCTGGCGCGTCATCGTCAGGATTTCGCCCTGAGTTGCAAACCCGTTCGCCTCGGTCAGCTCACCCTCGCCCTGGATCATCGGGATCCACTCGCCAGTGCCGTCATCGTTGAAGCGGGCGGCGTAGAGCGTGCCTTCATCGAGCAGGTCCATGTTGGCGGCCCGGTCGTCCGGGTTGTAGCTACCGGCGGTCACGAACTTGTAGGCGTAATCGAACCGCTCGTCGTCGCCGCTGTAGAACGCGACCTGGCCGCCTGGCGCAACCGCCGAGGTGGCCCCTTCGTGCTTGTTACGACCGAGGGCGGTACGCTTCTTCGGAGTCGAGTTCGGATCGTAGGGATCGAACTCGACGATCCAGCCGAAGCGGAACGGCTCGTTCGGCTCCTGGGTCACGTCGAACCGCGAGTAGAACTCTTCCCACCGGCGCTCGGAGGCTTCCTCGTTGAGGCCGTAGCGATCATGGGCGAGCCGGATCGGATCGTCCTCGGCCAACTGCCCGAGATTGGCGAAGTACTGCTGGAAGTTCTCTTCACCGGTCACCGCGGTGCCCCACGGGGTGTAGCCGCCGGCGCAATTGTTGAGCGTGCCGAGCACCATCGTGCCAGTGTCGTCTTCGCTGGTCTTGAGCAGGTCGATGCCAGCGGCGGGACCGGTGATTTCCATCGGCGTCATCGCCGTGATGCGGCGGTTGTACTCGGAGTCGAGGACGACTTCCCACTGACCCGATTCGTTGCGCAGGATCTCGACCACACTCAGGCCGTGGGCCGCGAGTTCGATATCAACGATTTCCTGGGTCGGGTTGGTCAGGAACTCCGGAATATCGACCGACGGCGCGCCGGTCACGACCGGGGTGGCGCCGGGGGCGACCGGCGTGGCGGTGCCGAGATCAGGCGTCGCCTGAGCGGCCGCGAACTCCGGGTTTGGCGTGATGTACCCGGCGAACATCAGTTCCGGGTTGGTGTACTCGTGGTT
>JBGTNF010000435.1:0-10987 GCA_041743205.1 Thermomicrobiales bacterium
ACTCCGACCTCGCGGATTGCCCGCTTCGCCGCAACGAGGTCGTTCGCGACCAACGACCGGGCGGTCGGGATGCCGGCGGCGGCCATCACCTCCTTGGACCAGGCCTTACTGCTCTCGATCCGGGCCGCCGCCGCCGTGTGACCGAAAACCGGGATGCCGGCTGCGTCGAGGCGGTCGGCCAGCCCGGCCGCCAGCGGATCCTCCGGCCCAACCACGACCAGGTCCATCTGACGCGAGACCGCCAGGCGCACGAGTTCGCCGAGGTCAGTGACCGGGATCGGCACGCATTCGGCGATGCCCTCGATGCCCGGGTTGCCTGGCGCGCAAATCAGCTCGTCCACGTAAGGGCCGCCAGAGCCGCCAGGGCCCTGCGTCAGTTTCCAGGCGATCGCGTGTTCGCGTCCGCCGCCGCCCACCACCAGAATCCGTGCCGCCACCCTCGGTCGCCTCCACCGTCGCATTGAAACCGTTTCCATCGCTCGCATGATACCGGGCGCCGCGCACCTGGTTGGCGTTTTCCGGGATCGGCAGGGGCGCGGGCCGGGCCGTATACTCGTGAGATAAGCGGCTCGTTTCCCGTCTCGATCCATCTCACGTGAGCTTGGCCCCGGAACCGGGCGCCGGCGCGAAAGGGTAGTCCTTCATGTCGTTCGATCTCTCACCGTCCGATACCCGGGTCTTCCTGTTCCACTCGGCCAACTCGGCGCAGGACCCGAGCGGCGCGCTCGATGCCGTCAATTCGTGGCTGGGCAAGGATCGTTCCGGATCCCCCTACTCCAACCTTCGCGTGCGCGATGTCACCGTGACGCCGGATGGCCAGGGCGGCGTCTACACCACGGTCGTGTGCACCCTGGGCAAGCTGAGCACGGGTTCGGTCCAGGGCGGCGCGGCGCGCGACCAGATCACCGAGGGCAATTAACTGAGCCGGGCTGGCGCCTGGCCGAACCGCCGGCGACCCGATGCCGAAAAGCAAGCTATGCACTCCTTCAAATAATCGGTACACTTTGGGGCAAACCCATTCGTAGTCCATGATGGAGCACGTTGACGATCGACCGGAGCCGGGCTTGCCGCCGCTGCGGAAGTGATCCAGACAGCACCGGTTGTACGTCTAACTGAGTGTTGGAGAGTTTGGGATGCGGTGGCCGAACTGAATGACGTTGACCTGATTCAAGCCGCAGCGCGTGGCGACGCCAATGCGCTGATGTTGTTGTACGACCGTTACAACAGGTTGGCGTTCGGTCTTGCCTACCGCATTCTTGGGAATCCCTCGCTGGCTGAAGAAGCCGTCCAGGATGCCTACCTCCAGGTTTGGAATCGGGCTTCGTCGTTCGACGTCGCTCGTGGCAGCAACGTACGCGGATGGCTTATGACAATCGTCCACAACAGGTCCATCGACATACGAAGACGGGATATCGACCACAAGCCCGCGCACGTGGCGCTTGAGGATGCCGAGCACCTGTTGTCGGTTCCGGATGTCTGGCGCGATGTCTCTGCCACCCTGACGCAGGAAACCATGCGTTCCGCCGTGGCGACCCTGCCGTACGATCAACGCCGCACTATCGAGCTGGCGTTCTTCGAAGGGCTCTCGCACGGAGAAATCGCCGAGCAGGAAGATACTCCCCTTGGCACGGTCAAGGGTCGGATGCGCCTGGGACTCAAGAAACTTCGCACCGTGCTGATCGACGAGCACCCGCTGTTGGGGGCCGACCAGGATGCGGACGGCCGCCAATTCCGGTCAGAGGTGGTGTAAGGTGAATGGCGTGGATCCAGCGGTCAACGACCGACGCGACCAATATTTCCAGGAACTCCTGGGCGCAGCGGCGTTCGGTACGCTTTCCGCGGCCGAAGCCAGCGAGCTCGAAGGCCATCTCGCGACTTCCGCTGCAGCCCGGGCCGAGCTGGCCGAACTGCGGCTGATCGCTGGCGGCCTCGCCCTTCTGTCGGAGCCCGCGCGTCCATCCATCGACCTCCGGAACCGCATCGAGCACGTGGTGATGGCGGATATGGCGTGGATGCGACCGACGCCAATCGGAAACGCACACGGCGCCAACGGCGACGCTAACTCCGGGATCGTCCCTCTCTCGACCGTTCCCGTCGCTGGCGCGAAACAGCCGACGCCCCTTTGGCGTCCTTACGTGTGGGCGGCAGCCGCCGCGCTGGCGCTGGCGGTGTTGAGCGGCATCGCGCTCGACCGGCTCGGCCTTAACGACGCCGATTCGGCCATCGAGCGGGAAACCATCGCCTTCGATCTCAACCTACCCACACCGATCCCCAACCTGAGCGCCGAGCTCGTGTACGATCCAGATGACCAGCTCTTCATCCTCGAAACCGAGAACATGCCGCCGGCGCCGGCGGATTCCGTTTACCAGGTCTGGCTGATCCAGGACGGCGTGCCGGAGCCGGTGGGCGTCATGAATCAATCGACGTTTGCCGTGCCGGCCGCGCGCGACGCCTACCAGGCGTTCGCGATCACGGTCGAACCAGGCCCGCTGGGCAGCGAAGGGCCGACGACCGATCCGTTCTTCGTGGCGCCGCTCATCGATGAGGGCGCGTCACAAAGCTGACGGGTTGACGCATGTGGATCGGCGTCATGCGTGTCGTTCCGGTTTTGACCGTGGCCCAGGCCAACCGCACTCGGCGAGTACCCGGAGAACGACGCGGATGCGCGACCACGAGCTGGCAATCACCGGCAATCACCACGCGGATGTCCGGCTCGAGCGCGCGAGCTGGCGCGACCTGCGCAAACTCGCGGCCATCCAGAAGGCCTCGTTCCGGCCGGGCCTGGCCTACAGCCTCTCTGGCCTCTCCATGCTCAGCATCTTTCCCGGCGTGGTCTTCCTCGTCGCCCGCAGCGACGCCCGGCCCGTGGCCGGCTGCGTGATCGCCGACCGGCACCGGGGCAATGTGAGGATTATGAACCTGGCGGTGGACGAGACCTCTCGCCGCCAGGGCATCGGCACGGCCCTGCTTCGGGGCGTGGAAGCTGCCTTCCCAACCGGGGATATCGTCCTCATGGCCGAAGAATGGAACTCCGGAGCCCAGGCCCTCTACGAACGAGAAGGGTTCGAGCGCCGCGGCACGACCCGGGATTACTACGGCAAGGGCCGTCACGGCATCCTGATGAAGAAAACCCGCAGCGTTCCCGACGCAATCGAACCCACCCGGATTCGCGTTTGACGCGGAGGTCGGGCATCAACCAACGGCGCCCCGTCAGGGCCGATCGGGGCGACAATCGTCGGGAAGGGGACGGTGATGTGCGCCAATCCCCCTAACGGTCGCCAATCAGGAGCGCCACCAACACCGCCACGACCATCAGGAACACGAAGAAGTTCACTCCCGCTACAGTGCGGAGCCGCGACCGTGAGCCCACGCCCATCTGCCCCGCCACGGTCCAGGTCAGGACCGTGCTGAACAACAGGCCCGCCGCCAGCGCGAACAGCGCCAACTCGACGCTGAACAGCAGCGCCAGGAACGGCGCCATCACGATCGCCAACGTCAGCAACAACCCTTTCAGGTTCAGCCGGTTCTCACGCTGGGCCGCGGCCACCGTGCGCGCATCTTCCTCGTCTTGCCGTGGATTCCGGAACAATTCGCTCATGCACGCATCCCGCTACCGGTTTCTCCAATTGCCGAACTCCCCGCATGATCCAGACTGTACCAGACGAATCATGACCGATGGCGACGTGAAAGAGCAGCCGGTGACCGAGTCCACCCCAACCGCACGGCCCCAGACCGACATCCGGGAATGGAACGCCGACAGCTACCATCGCGTCGCCAATCCCCACGTGGATTGGGGCCGGACCGTGCTCGAGCGGCTCCCATTGCGGGGCGACGAAACGGTGATCGACGCCGGCTGCGGCACCGGCCGGCTCACCGAACTGGTGCTCGAACGGCTGCCTCACGGGCGAGTGATCGCCACCGACGGGTCACGGAACATGCTGGACGCGGCGCGGGAACATCTCGACTCCCGCTTCGGCGACCGCGTCAGGTACGTCCAGGCCGACCTGCTGGCGCTCCCGTTCGACCAGGAGGCGGACATCGTGTTCAGCACCGCCACTTTCCACTGGATCACGGACCACGATGCGCTCTTCCGGCGGCTCTTCGAGGCACTCAACCCAGGAGGCTGGCTGATCGCGCAGTGCGGGGGCGGGCCGAACATCGCCGCCATCGCCGATCGGGCACTGGCGGCCCTGGCGATCCTGCGGCGCGACCCGTACTCCCGCCACACTGGCGATTGGGCCGGCCCGTGGAACTTTGCGGGCGCGCCGGAGACAGTCGCCCGGCTGGAAGCGGCCGGGTTCGACCACGCCGCCGCCGAGGTGATCCACGCCCCGGTGGTGATGGCCGACGAGGTCGCTTACCGCGAGTTCCTGTCCACCGTCGTGCTGGGCACGCATCTCGAGCGCTTGCCGGACGACGAACTGCGCACGGCGTTCATCAACGAAATGGTGGAGGCGGGCCGAAACGACGAGCCGGCCTGGTCGCTCGACTACTGGCGGCTCAATCTCCAGGGCCGGCGCCCGGGCTGACACCTGGGCTGGCTGGGCGATTCACTTTCCCGCCCGCTCCTGATAGGATCGTTCCATCATCTGGCGACACCGTCTCGTGAATTGCGCGTTCGGCCACCTCGAGTTGTGCCGAAAGCTCTTCGAGGAGAGAACCATGCGATCCCGCCTCTCGCATTCCCCCCACGGCGTGCTCCTTGTCTTCCTGATCCTGTTCGCCACCGTGAGCGGCGCCTTCGCCCAAACGCCTCACGCGCCGCAGTCCTCGCCAGCGGCGTCGCCGGTCGCCTCGCCGGAAGCGGCGCTCGGCATCCAGGCCGACGACCTGGATCTCTCGGTCGATCCGGGCGACGATTTCTACCAGTTCGCCAACGGCGGCTGGCTGGAACGCGCCGAACTCCCCGCCGACTCGCCCGCGTACGGGGTTTTCGACGAGATCTACGACCGGGTGAATGAAGACCTGTACGCGATCGTCGATGGACTCGACACCGACCCGGCGACGGCCGAGGGCAAGGCCAGGACGATCTACGACCAGTACGTCGATATGGAGATGCGTGACGCCCTGGGCGTCGAACCACTCCAGCCCCTGCTCGATCAAATGCAGGCCATCGCCAGCACCGAAGACGGACTCGCATTCCAGCAGGTTGCCGATACCTACCAGCTCGGCGGCCTCTTCGCGCCGTACGCCAGCGCCTCCCCGGAAGACGCCACCGTCACCAGCGGGTATCTCACCGGACCAATCTTCAGTCTCCCCAGCGAGGACTACTACCTCGATGAGAGCGAGGAGGGTCAGGCAATCCGCGACGCCTGGATCGAAACCACCGCCCAGCTGCTGGTCCTCCTCGGCTACACCGAAGCGGAGGCTACTTCGGCCGCGGAGACCGTGATCGCCTTCGAAACCGAACTTGTCGGGATCAAGACGCCCGACGCCGAGCTCTACTCCGACCCCGTGCTCCAGAACAACCCGCGCACCATCGCGGAACTCGAGGAGCTCCTGCCCAGCCTGGATTGGGAAGCGTTCGTCCGGGAATCGCACCTGGCCGACTCCACCGACACCCTCATCGTCACCGACCTCGCCTACTTCGAAGGACTCGAAGCCGTCGTCGCCGGGGCCGACCCGCTGACCCTGCAGCACCTCTTCGTCACCCAACTGATCTGGGCCTACGCGCCCTACCTGACGACCGAAATCGGCGACCTCTACTTCTCCTTCGCCGGTGGCGTGCTGTTCGGCACGACGGAGCGCGCGCCGATCGAGGAGCGCGCGCTGACCACCGTCAGGACGGCTTTTCCAGACGCCATCAGCCAGGTCTACGTGGCCGAACACTTCCCGCCCGAGGCCAGGGCCCAGGTCGAAGCGCTCGTCGACAACCTGATCGCGGCGTTCCGGATCCGGATCGAGCAATCGGCCTGGATGAGCGACGAAACCAAGGCCCTGGCGCTGGAGAAGCTGGACCTGATGGTCGTCGCGGTCGGGTATCCGGACACCTGGGAAACCTACGACGATGTCGAGGTTGGCGAGTCGCTCGTCGAGTCGCACATCAATGCCTACCAGGCCGCCAACGCCGAGCTGCTGGGCAAGGTCGGCGAGCCGGTCGACCGCACCGAATGGTTCCAGAACGCCGTCGACGTCAACGCCGGCTACGATTCCTCGCGCAACATGATCCAGTTCCCGGCCGCAATCCTGCAGGCGCCATTCTTCGATCCGAACGCCGACTTCGCCTCCAACTACGGCGCGATCGGGGCCGTCATCGGCCACGAGATCACCCACGGCTTCGATCTCAACGGGTCGCAGTTCGACGGCGAAGGCAATCTCACCTCCTGGTGGACCGACGAGGACTTCGCCGCGTTCACCGCCCTCAACGACGAGGTGATCGCCCGGTACGCGGCGATCGAGGTGCAGCCTGGGCTGATGGTGGACGGCGAACTGACGGTCACGGAAAACGTCGCCGACATGGGCGGCCTGCAAATTGCCTACGATGCGCTGATGATCGCGCTCGACGCGGAGGACCAGGAGTCTACCCCCTGGTTCCTGACCCAGCAGCAGCGGTTCTTCCTGGCCGCCGCGCGCAACTGGCGCGAGGTCGCCACCCCGGAGTTCTACGAATTCCTCGTCGCCTCGGATGAGCATGCTCCAGGTCCGGCTCGCGGCGTGGAGCCCCTGCGGCATCTGGACGCGTTCTACGAGGCGTTCGACATCCAGCCAGGCGACCCGGAATACCTCGATCCCGAGGACCGGATCGTGATCTGGTAGGGATCGGACGTGCACCGAGCCGGCGGCATCCAATCGATGCCGTCGGCTCCTCCATGTGACTCGTAGTGGCCGGTCTTGTACCGGCCATCGCTTCAGGGATGCCTCGCGCCCGCCGACTCTTCCGCGCCTCAACTCCCGTCGTCCTCGTCATCCTCGTCGGTGGCCGTCCCCCGTCGCTCAATGGGCCGTTCCCGCTTGCGCACGATCGACGAGCCCTGTTTGTAGGTGATGCGCCGAACCGCGTCGATCGACCGCAACCGTGCCACCAGAGCGAGGATTTCCCGCTGCTGGTCGGCTGTCAGGCTCAACTCGACCGTGTCGAGGGCGCCATCCTGGTCGTGGTCGAACTCCAGTGAGCGCAGCCGCACCGGGGCGTCGCTGATCGCGACCTGGATGCCCTCCAGCACCTCCGCCCCGCCATCCACCTCCAGCACGATCCGGTGCAGTTGCGCGTGCTTCTGGAAGAACCGGCGCTCGACTGGCTTGAGCCCTGCCTGGATCAGCAGCATGAACGCCGTGGCGATTGCCGCCACCACGTAGAGGCCGCCGCCGGCCGCCAGGCCGACCCCGGCCACCGCCCAGATCGTGGCGGCCGTGGTCAGCCCGCGGACCGAAATGTCCCGGAAGATGATGACCCCGGCCCCGAGGAAGCCGATGCCGCTCACCACCTGGGCGGCGATCCGGCCCGGATCGTACGTGCCCGGCACGCCATCCGGCGGCAGCGGCAAACCATAGATCGACACGATCATCATCAGCGCCGAGGCCACGCAGACGAGCGCGTGCGTCCTCAACCCCGCCGCCCGGTCGAGCCGTTCGCGCTCCAGGCCGACGAGGCTACCGAGGATCGTCGCCATCGCCAGCCGGAGGGTGAGATCCCAGAGGGGCAACTGCCCCCACTCCGCATCGATCGCCCACGCCCAGTCCATGTTGAAATCCGGCATCGGGAGAGCCTTTCAGGATTGACGATCGCTGCCTCGCAAGCTCGGTGGGCTGTCCACCGTAACCTGACACCTCCTTAACCGTCATTCCGAGGAACGAGGCAGCGAAGCGATATCTCCCGCCGAAGGCGGTATTGCGGGTTAGGCAGGCACGTACCGGCTATCGCTGCGCTGCGCTGCGCCGTATCCAGGGGGGCCGGGATCCCTCGCAACCTCGGGATGACGGTAAAGGAGGCGTTGGCAACCGGTCACTCCCCAGACAGCGAGTGCGGCTCACACCTGGTTGCCGCCTGGGCGCCGGGTCGGCCGTGCTCGACCACGAACGACGCCAGCGTCGACGCTTCGGCATCCTCGTCGAGCACGGTCGGCATCACCCGGTACGCCGTCTCCCACCGGTCGGGCGTCACGTTGCACAGCACGTAGCCGCGGTGGTTGTCGTAGAAGTGATTGTGGACGTTGCCGTTGCGGTCGCCGCATTCGGTCGTGAACTCGCCCTCATCGGTCAGCGGATCGTCGCCGTTCGACGAGATCGACGTTCCGACGAATTCCGTGCCATACACGCTGGCGTCCGACTGGTCGTCCCAATCTGGTTTCAAGTCCCACACGTAGTTGGCGTGCACATCGCCGGTAATCACGATTGGGGCAAAGCCACCGGCGCTGGCGGCCCCCGCCAGCGCCGCCGCCACCTGGACCCGCTCGAACGCGTAACCGTCCCACTTGTCCATGTCCCGCCCGCCGTAGCTCACGAGATCGGGATCCGCCTCGTTGTCGATCCGGGCGAACGGGATCTGTTGCGCCAGCACGTTCCAGCGGGCGGTCGCCGCGTCGAACCGGCCGGTCAGCCACGACTTCTGGCGTTCTCCCAGCAGCGTGCGCTCGGGGTCGAGCGAAGCCGGGCAAAAGCCTTCCCCCTCGTCGCGCAACGCCGCGTTGCAGGAGGTTCCCTGGGGCGAGCGGTATTGCCGGGTGTCGAGCACGTTGAACTCGACCAGGTTGCCGAAGGCGCGATGGCGGTACAACTGCAAATCGGGTCCCGCCGGGCGCGACGCTTCACGCAACGGCTGATGCTCGTAATAGGCCTGATACGCCGCGGCGCGCAGTTCCAGCAGCGCCTGATCCACCGGCAGGTCCTGGGTGATCTCGCCGAAGTAGTTGTTCTCGACCTCGTGGTCGTCCCAGGTCACCAGCCACGGGGCGACGCGGTGCGCTTCCTGGAGATGGGGGTCGAGCTTGTAGAGCGCGTACCGGTTGCAGTAGTCCTCGAGGGTCCTGGTCGTGGAGAGCACGTGCCCGGCGTAGTCGCCGGGCCGCAGCTGGTCGCCAGGGCCGATGCCGGATTCGTAGATGTAATCGCCGAGGTGCACGACCAGGTCGACATCCTGCCGGGCCAGGTCACGGTAGGCGGTGTAAAGCCCCTGGTCCCAGCGCTGGCACGAGGCGAAGGCGAACCGGAAGCGCTCCGGCGTGGCGCCAGGAGCGGGGGCCGTTTTCGTCCGCCCGACCGGACTCTCCTCGCTTCCGGCCAGGAACCGGTACCAGTACGGGCGGTCCGGCTCCAGGCCCGACACTTCGACGTGCACCGAATGTCCCCAGTGCGCCTCGGCCACGGCGACGCCCTGTTGCACGATCCGGGTCATGCCCTCGTCGTCCGCCACCTGCCACCCCACCTCGACCGAATCCGGGCTCAAGCCGCCCTGGATCTCGAAGGGGAATGGCGCGAGCCGCGTCCAGAGCACGACGCCGTCCGGCAACGGCTCGCCGGAAGCGATGCCGAGCGTGAACGGCGAGGCGCCGAAAACCGGCGTGGTGATCGGCGCCACGGGCGTCTGGGCGAACAGTGGCCGCGCTCCCACTCCTGCCGCCGTTGCCAGCCCGCCGAGCGCGAACGTCCGCCGGTTCATTGGCCGCGCGGTCGACTGCGCCTGTATCTGGCGCACGATCTCGTCGTAGTTCATGGGACCCTTTTCGGGCGATTGCCCGACACGGGCCGGCACACGGGCCGGCCCCTACGATGGCGCCGTGTTTTCGTAGGGGAACCCGCCCCGCTGGACCTGTGGGTTCCCGCAAAACCGCCAGCGATTCGCGCCGCGCGGTGGCGAATGCCGGTACTATAGCGTCGCTACAGGCATCGCCGACGCTTCTGGAGTTGTACCGTGTCTGGACCTTTGCTGCTCGGGGTCGATATCGGCACGTCCAGCACGAGAGGCGTGCTCTGCACCCCGGATGGCGTGGTGCTCGACACCGCCGTCGTCGAGCACGTGACCAGCTTTCCCCGCCCTGGCTGGGCCGAACACGACGCCGACACCCTGTGGTGGGCAGATTTCTTGGCCGTCGCCCGGCGGCTGACCGCGGGCAAACTTCGCGCCATTGAGGTCGGGGCCGTCGCGGTCAGCGCGATCGGTCCCTGCGTGCTGCCGGTCGACGCCGAGGGCCGGCCCCTGCGCCCAGCGATCCTCTACGGCATCGACACCCGGGCCACCGCCGAGATCGACTGGCTCAACGACCAGCTCGGCGCCGACGCGATCTTCGCCCTCGCCGGGCTGGCCCTCAACTCCCAAACCATGGGTCCAAAAATCCGCTGGCTCCACAACCACGAACCCGAGCTGTTTGCGAACACCGCCTGGATTCACTCGGCCAGCGATTACGTCACCTTCAAGCTCACCGGCGAACACGTGATGGATTACCACACCGCCTCCTATTTCGCGCCGCTCTTCGACCGCGCGGCGCTTGCCTGGGATCCCCGGTTCGCCGACCACGTGATCGATATCGAACGACTGCCGCGACTCGGCCACGCCACCGATATCGCCGGCGGCGTGACGCCCGTCGCCAGCACGGCAACCGGCCTCCCGGTCGGCACACCCGTCACGTTCGGCACCATCGACGCCGCCGCCGAGGCCGTCAGCGTCGGCGTCAAGGACCCGGGCGACACGATGATCATGTACGGCAGCACCATGTTTTTCCTTGGCGCCGTGGCCAGGCCCAAACCCGATCCCCGGCTGTGGACCGTGGCCCACCCCCTCCCTGGCCGGTGGGCCGTCACCTGCGGCCTTTCCACCACCGGCCTGCTCACCACTTGGCTGGCTGACCTCACCGCCCCGGGAGTCAGCCGCGACGACGTGCTGGCCGAGTTGATCGCTGGGGCGGCCGCGATCCCCGCCGGCGCCGACGGCCTGCTCTGCCTCCCCTATTTCGCGGGCGAGCGGACCCCGATCCACGATCCCGGGGCGCGCGGCGTCTTCGCCGGCCTCACGTTGCGCCACACCCGAGCCCACCTCTTCCGGGCCGTGCTGGAG
>JBGTNF010000436.1:0-5490 GCA_041743205.1 Thermomicrobiales bacterium
GCGCGCGGCCGGTGGCGTCGGCGAGGATCTCGATCCCGGACCCGCGCCGCACGAGCCGGGCGTTCTTGCTGTCGATGTGGATTTGCTGGCCAATGTTGTCGAGGAAGGCCCCAAGCTTGGCGTCGTCCTTGAGCATTGCCAGCGGCACGTCGCGCGCCTCGCCCTGGTCGAGCAGCGTGGCGTAGCGGTCGATCACGGTGCCGTCACGGCCCTGGCCCCACGCCCCCTCCAGCATCGATTCGTAATCAACGATCATGCCGAGGTCGGTCAGGCTCGCCGGCCACGTCTGGTCCTCGAAGGTGTAGGTGACGGCGTGATCTTCGAGCGGGGTGAAGGCTGAGCGCAGCATTTCCTCGCCCTCGGTCTGCGTCAGGCCGGAAACCGCGATGCCCTGGACGCTGGCTCCGGGGTAGAAGTGGCCCTGGTTGCGCGCCGGCAAGGCGACCGCGACGGCGGAAACCGTGGCCCCCAGGGCCCCGGCCACCAGCCCGCGACGGCCGATCATGCGTTGGTACCGATGCGAACCCGACACTGCCTCTCCCCACACCGTTGACTGCTTGCGCTCGTAAAGGCCCTGATCGAGTTTGCCCTGCGAATCGTCGATCTCCACACGCGGTGGCGCGTTGTTCCCATCGTATACGCCGCTGACCGGAGGCGGGATGCGTGCTCGTCGCAGGCCATGCTTACGGTAGCCAATGGGCCCCGCCGCCGTTACCATGCCCCCGTCGCCTACGCCCGGCCGCCCGCCGGTTCGGAGATTCCGCACGGGGCGGCCAGCTTTCAGGATCGAGACAATGAATGCGGAGGCCACATCGGCCGGCATTCGAGGGAGCAACCGCACGATGGCAGTCAAGTTCGGGGTTTTCGTCCCCCAGGGATGGCGGATGGACCTCACCGCGATCGCCGATCCGGTCGAGCAGTTCGAGGCGATGACGAACGTCGCCAAAACCGCCGATCAGGGGCCGTGGGATTCGATCTGGGTCTACGATCATTTCCACACCGTGCCCGAGCCGACCATGAACTCGGTCTTCGAATCGTGGACGATCAGCGCCACGCTGGCCCGCGACACGAGCAAGGTCAACGTCGGCCAGATGGTCAACTGCAACGGCTACCGGCAACCGTCGCTTTTCGCGAAGATCGCCTCCACGGTCGATGTCGCCAGCCACGGCCGCCTCTACGCCGGGTTCGGGGCCGGCTGGTACGAGCACGAGTGGCGCGCCTACGGGTACGGTTTCCCGGAGACGCGGGAGCGCATGGCCCGGTTCCGGGAAGCGGTCCAGATCATCCACAAGATGTGGACCGAAGACAAGCCGACCTTTGACGGCAAGCACTACTCGATCGACGGCCCGATCAACGAACCCAAAAGCGCCCGGCCGGGCCGCAAGGTGCCGCTCTGGATCGGCGGCGGCGGCGAAAAGGTGACGCTGCGGCTGGTCGCCCAGTACGGTGACGCCTGCAATGTCGGCGGTGGCGACGCGGCCGTGATCAAGCAGAAGCTGGACATCCTCCAGGCCCACTGCGAGCGCGAGGGACGTGACTACAACGACATCACGAAATCGACGAGCTTCGCCGTGCTGCCGATCGCGAACGGCGCCGATCCCGTCGTGGCCAGCGCCAAGGTCCGGGAATCGTACGGCGGCCTGGACTACGAGACGTTCAGCAGCCGCTTCGCCCCGGCCCTGACCACCGACCAGATCGGGGAGCGGATCCAGGCGGCGGTCGACGCCGGCATCGACTACGCGATCAACTACATTCCGGGCGTGGCCTACGACCTCGAGGCGCTGCACCGGTTCGAGCAAGAAATCATCCCCCGCTTCAGCTAACCCGTCGTTTGGCGAGGGAGGTTCGCGCATGCATCGCGGCGTATTGGTCGGGGCGGGCGGATTCGGCGGCGCCTGGGTCCGGAATTTCCTGCCGGCGGCCCGGCACCGGATCGAGATCGTCGGCGTCGCCGATCTCGATCCCGGCGTGCGCGCCCGGGCGGGTGAGACGATCGGCGTCCCGGCCGATCAACTCTACGAATCCTACGAAACGATGCTGGCGGAAGTCGAGACCGATGTCTGCTTCATCGTGATTCCCCCGGCGGCGCGGACCGGGGTCGTGCGCGCCGCGGCCAGCCGGGGCCTGGCCGTGCTCTGCGAGAAGCCGAGCGCCGCGACGTGGGACCAGACGCTGGAGATCGGCGGCATCGTCCGCGACGCCGGCATCAAATTCGCGATCATGCAGAACTACCGGGAGCAGTCGCGGATTCGTGCCCTGAAGCGGGTGCTGTTACGTCCGGAGCTGCGCAACATCAACCTGATCGAAAGCCGGTTCGCGGTCAACTACACGATCGAGACGGCGGGCGGCGCGTTTCGCCACCAGATCCCCGACGCCTTCATCTACGAAGGGGCCGAGCATCATCTCGACCAGATCCGCAACCTCACCGGCGCCGACGCCGATTGGGTCCAGGGCCACCAGTGGGGACAAAGCTGGAGCACGTTCAGCGGCCCGACCACGCTGGCGCTGATCATCCGCATGCAGAATGGCGTAATGGTGACGTACGAGATGAATCACGTCGAGCGGGGTCCTCAGAACGGCTGGCACAGCGAGCGCTACCGGATCAGCACCGAAGGCGGCACCGTGGTGCTCGACGCCGGCGACGTGATCCGGATCGTGCGCGATACCCCGGACGGGGAAATCGTCGAGGAGGTGATCCCGGTCGAGGACGAGCGAGACGAGCACCACGCCCTGATCGGCCAGTTCCTCGACTGGCTGGACGGCGGTCCGGAGCCCTTCAACGTCTTCGACGACAACGTGGCGACGATGGCCCTGACCTTCGCCGCGGTCGACGCCACGCACACCGGCGTGCGGCTGGACGTCGGCCAGAAGCTGGCAGCCGGATTGGCGCAATTGGCGCGCGCCTGATCGGAAGGTCGCACGGAATGGAGAGAGACGCATGCCTGTGATGCGGGCGCCGGCCGACCGGCCGGATTGGGTGACCTGGAGCAATTTCGGGTTCGGGACCGTGCACGACGCGGCCGGGTTCGACCGGCATTTCCACGACGCCGACGAGTACTGGATGGTCTTTTCCGGCAAGGCCCGGGTGATGAGCGAAGGCCAGGAATACGTCATCGGGCCAGGCGACGTGCTTTGCACCCGGATGGGCGACGAACATGACATCCTGGAAATCATCGAGGGGCCGTTGCAAACCTTCTGGTTCGAGGACGTGCTCAAGGGCCGCCAGCGCCCAGGCCATTTGCATCTCCCAGAGGACGAGCCGGCACTCCCGGAATAGCTGGCCGAGCGCGGAGCCAGGCAAGGGCGAAACCAAAAACACCGAACGGGCGGATCATGTTGACCGGCCCGTTCGTTCTCTCCATGTCAGGTTGGGCCTGAGCTTCTCGCGAGGAGCGAGGGGTCTCCTCATGTCGTGGCTCGACAGGATGGAGGAGGAGACCCGCTCGCGAACCCTCGGGAGGGACGTTCCGCGTGGAGGCGGAACGGCTCGAGGTCTGCGCATTCGATCGTGGGCTGACGATCGGGGGTGGCGCAGATCCACTATCATAGGAGAAGCATCAAAACATATCATCCGTAAAAATACGGATTCGCCTCGTTCAACACCGTCTGGCCATCGGCGCGTGCAAGCAGTGTCATGCGCGTGGCAACAGATCCAGTTCCTTCAGCCGAGCCTCGGTATCGAGCCTGTCCTCGACTGCGCTCAGCAGGTCGGTATCGGCGACGCTGTGCAGCGCCATGTAGATCTCATGCCCCGGCATCTCGATCGCTTCCGCCACCGTGATGCCGCGGTCGTCCGCGACCAGCTCGATGGCCCGCTGCATCACGAGCCTGGTTGTAGGGTCGATATCATTATGCATGGGGCGGTCTCCAATACTGGCAGCTGGCAGCATATCCGACGCTGACGCAGTCTATGGGGTCCAGGGACGTTCGGGCGATTCCCTGCCGTCACCAGTGAATTACCGGTCAGCAGGAAGCGGCCGGAACCCTCTACGTTGAAGGCTCAGGATGTGGTCTTGAGGGCGTTGGCGCCGGAGCATCTGGCTGTGCTCAGCTCCATCGGCCCGATCACCGGTCTCGCACGCTTCGTACCTCGGTCATGCGCGCAAACCGATAGTACCATAGAGATCACCCATTCGGGTCATCTGTTCGGGTCATCTGAAAAGATTCGGCGTTGTGCCGGCGCCCTGTCGCTGCGTCAGGACGAAGCCAAACCGAGCGCTCAACCCTCTGTTCAGGATGTTGGACGACCCGCGGTGAACGCATCGATGACAAACGGTCGCCGGCGAACTGACGTCGACCGTCTTCGTTGCGGCCCGGACGGAATGAGCCCGCCGGGCTCATTCCGTCTGGGGATCATCTGGCTGAACTGTCGACTCGTCGGCAACGATGCCGGTTACCGCCAACGGCCTCTCGGAAGATCGCCGATTCACCGCTGGCAGGCAGGAGACAGGGCCCGGTCACTTTCGGCGCGCCCTCTCTCCTTCACTCGACTTCGAACGTCGTGACCATCCCGTTCAACACGTGGGGCTCGCCCGTTTCCGGGTCGATGATGAAACAGATCACCACGTACGTCCCTGGGTCCAGGTCGTATTCCTGCCAGGTCGTCGTGCCGCCCGATTGCAGCGCCGCGTAGGCGACGTAGGTGAACTGGATCACCAGCGGTGGTTCGGCGGTCGGTGTGCCGGAGAAGAGGGTGGTGAAGTTGGCCACGATGTCGTCGGCCGTGGTGCCCTCCGGTATGCGGTACATCACGACGTGGTGCGCGTGGATCTGGCCGGTGTTGTTCAGCTCCCAGAGCTGGGGGCCGGCCGCGATCGGGTCAGGGGCGACGATGTAGGCCAGGCTGTCGGTCATGATCAGCGTGACGTCGGACCGTGGCGCGCTGGCCACCGGCACGGGAGACGCTTCGGCCACGACGGGAACCGCGTCGGCAACCGGCGATGCGGCTGTCGCATCGCCGCCAGTGACCGTGAACGGCGCCAGCGTCATGAATTCCTCGGCGCCGTCCTCCATCGCGTCGTTGCCTTGGGGCGAGGATGGAGACGGCGGGACACATCGATCCGGCGCCGAACCAGACCTGCTCGACCCAGGCCACGCCGACGGCGTTAGTCGCTCAGGGCCGCCAAGGCCGCAAGAGCCGCGGCGCCGATCACGCCGTCCACGAAGATCGGGTCGGGCTCCACCCAATCATGGGTGCCGCGCTGACCGAACTCGATCGCCCGCGCCGTCGATTCGTCCGACCCTGCCTTGTCGGCGAACACACCGATCGAGATCCAGGTTCGCGCCGCTTCGTTGGCGATCACGAAATAGGCCACGAACCCGGGCACTTCCCGGACGATCGGCAGGAAGCCGTCGCGCACCGTGCGGGCCAGTTCCTCGGCCGAGTACTCCGGCTTCACCTGCCGGATCCGGATCACCGCGTAGCGGCCTTCCCAGGATCCGCCGGCTTCCGGCGAGGCAACCTGGGCGCTGGCCAGCGGGGCGGACCCG
>JBGTNF010000437.1:0-11044 GCA_041743205.1 Thermomicrobiales bacterium
TCCCGTCGCGCCCCGCTGGCGTGTACCGGTCCATTGCTCGTTCTCCGCGACGCATTCCGGCGTCACGCTGCTTCGTCTTCCGCACACGACCACGCCCACCGCCCGATCAACCCGGCCCGCGTCCCCCGGCCAGCCGCCCCGCATCGCTGCGCAACCACTCCCCCCGGTTTCCCGTCACCACGTCGACCGCGCCCCAGGCGCTCGGTCTCCTCTGTGCTCGCTTGTTAAGGTGCCTTTGGAAACGTTCATGGACTCTCGTCCTGTCTCACAAAGTTGCCCCCGTTCCCGAGGGCTCACGAATAGTAGTCGGCTCCCCGGCGAGTGTCAAGGAAATATCAAGGCCAATTTCCGGAACTCCCGATTTAGCACGGAAACCCGCGGAATCATGGGCTTTTCACCGCCACCATTTGCGGCTGGCTAGCCTCCTCATATACTGGTCTCAGGATATGCGGTGAAAGACCGACTAACCTTTTTGGGAGTCTCCATGAAACCAATGATCGGCATTACGCCCTCGCCCAGCGTCGATTCCATGGGCCACGGCGACTTCTATCGCTACTGCCTCTCCCGCACGTACGTCGATTCGGTTCGCGCCGCCGGCGGTGTGCCCGTCATCCTGCCGACCGACAGCATGCTTGTCGAGGAAACGCTCTCCCGGCTGGACGGCCTGCTTCTCAGTGGCGGCGGCGATCTCGACCCGGCCAGGTATGGCGATCCGGATGTCCACGAGAAGACCTATGGCATCGATGACGAACGCGATGCCTTCGAGACCGAAGCCTTCCGCCAGGCTGTTGAACGCGACCTGCCGACATTGTGTATCTGCCGCGGAATCCAGGCGATGGCCGTGGCTCAAGGCGGCACCTTGGTCCAGGACATCCCGTCCCAGATCGGCGGAGGCATCGAACACCGTCAGCATGTAATCGGCCTGATGCGCGACGACGTTAGCCACATTGTCGTCTTTACCGCAGGGTCCCCGTTGCGGGATATCGTCGGCGAAGAGCCTTTGGCCGTGAACTCCTTTCATCACCAGTCGGTGAAGAACCCTGGTCGCGACCTCGTCGTCATCGCCAGCGCCGAGGATGGTGTGATCGAAGCGCTCTGGCACCCGGCCATGCGCTTTGGCATCGGTGTGCAGTGGCATCCTGAAATGCTGAGCGCTCACCTGCCGCGTCACGCGGCCCTGTTCAGCGCGTTCGTGGACGCATCGTCGAACGTACCACTGTCCCGGTAGCCACTCGCAGCGTCTCTGGAATGCGAACGACCCCCGGCGATTGGAGCTTCGCCGGGGGTCGTTCGCCGTTAACCGAATTTTGGGTTCAGCCCACGCTGCCGACAGGTTCGAGCATCCCTGCTGACGCCGCCATCTCACGATCGGCCTCCCGGCGGCTGTTGTGCAACCGCCGCCGATTGGCGAACTCCTCGGGCATGGCCGCTTCGAGTACGTCGTCCATCGTGTCTGCCAGCACGAAGGTCATATCGTCCTTCAACTCCTGCGGCAGGTCGTCGAGGTCGACCTCGTTGCGCCGCGGCAGCACGAACGTGGTGACTCCGGACCGCCTTGCTGCCAGCGCCTTGTCCTTGATCCCGCCAACCGGCAGCACCTGGCCACGCAGGGTGATCTCCCCCGTCATCGCCACGTCCTCACGAACCGGTACGCCCGTCAGCAACGATGTCAACGCCGTGGTCATCGCCGTCCCGGCCGAAGGACCGTCCTTGGGGATGGCGCCCGCAGGCACGTGGAGGTGAATGTCCGACGTGGCGTAGAACTCGGGATCGAGGGCCAGATCACCGGCCCGGGCTCGCACGAATGACAGCGCCGCCGAGGCCGATTCCTTCATCACGTCGCCGAGCTGGCCGGTCACCGTGAGGGATCCCTTGCCGGGCATGCGGCTGGCCTCGATGAACATGATGTCCCCGCCAACGGCATTGACGCCG
The DNA here is from genome assembly GCA_041743205.1 of Thermomicrobiales bacterium. Classification (GTDB taxonomy): domain Bacteria; phylum Chloroflexota; class Chloroflexia; order Thermomicrobiales; family UBA6265; genus JACCYX01. Next base: position 1,933 of record JBGTNF010000437.1, read on the forward strand.
ACGCCGATCGAGACCCCGGCCTGCGACGTCCGGGCGGCGCGCTCCTCGTAAAAATACCGTGGGCGTCCGAGGTACTCACGAGCTTCAGACGTGCCGATCGAATCGGGAATGTCGCGCTCCTCAGCGATGGCGGTCGCCACCTTGCGGAATGCGGTTCCGATCTCGCGTTCGAGGCTGCGCACCCCGGCCTCCCGGGTGTAGTGCTGGATGATCGCCAACAGCGCGTCATCTTCCCACGCCACCTTGTCTTCCGGGATGCCATTGGCCTTGCGCTGTTTCGGCACGAGGTAGCGCTTGGCGATCTGGAGCTTGTCCTGATCCGTGTACCCGCTCAGCTCCACGATCTCCATACGATCGCGGAGGGCGATCGGGATCGTGTCGAGCATGTTCGCCGTCGCGATGAACATCACCTTGGAGAGGTCGAAGGCCACGTCCAGGTAGTGATCGCGGAACGTATTGTTCTGCTCCGGGTCGAGGACTTCGAGCAACGCCGACGACGGATCACCGCGCCAGTCGTTGCCGAGCTTGTCCACTTCGTCAAGAACGAAGACCGGATCGTTGGCGCCGGCCCGGCGGATTGCCTGGATGATCCGGCCCGGCATGGCGCCGACGTAGGTGCGCCGATGCCCCCTAATCTCCGACTCGTCCCGCACGCCGCCGAGCGACATGCGCGTCATTTCGCGGCCGAGTGACCGGGCGATCGACTGGGCGAGACTCGTCTTGCCCACGCCCGGCGGGCCCACGAAACACAGGATGGGTTCGCGATTGATGAACGGTTCCGCAGCGTCCCCGGCTTCCTTCGCGGCTTTCTGCTTGAGTTGCCGCACGGCCAGGTACTCGAGGACACGGTCCTTGATCTTGTCCAAGCCATAGTGATCCTCGTCCAAAATTTCCCGGGTGTGTCCGATGTCGATGTCGCCCTCGGTCGAAACGCTCCAGGGCAACGACGTCAGCCAGTCGAGATACGTCTTGATGACCCCGTATTCGGCGGCGGCGGTAGGCAGCTTGGCCAATCGGTCAAGCTCGCGGCGCGCCTCCTTGGCGGCCTCCTCCGGCATGCCGGCGTCGTCGATCCGGGTTCGCAGCTCCTCGACTTCCGCTTCGGCCTCGGAACCTTCACCCAGTTCCTTCTGGATCGCCTTGAGCTGTTCGCGCAGGAAGTATTCCCGCTGCGATTTGCTCAATTCTTCCTGCACGTCCGTTTGAATCTTCTTGCCCAGTTCGAGGACATCGAGTTCCTTGGTCAGGAACGCGTTGAGTGATTTCAGCTTGTCCCGGACAGAGTCCAGTTCGAGCAGGTCCTGACGCTCGGACGGTTCCATCCGGAGGTTCGAGGCAACGAGGTAAACCAGGCGCCGAGGATCGTCATCCACGTTCAATGCCGCTGTTACCAGTTCGTCCGGGAGATGCGGCACGAGCGCGACAAGTCGCTGGAACAGGTCCAGGGTGTTCCGGCCCAAAGCCTGGACTTCGACCGATTCCTCGACGAGTTCGGGCTCGCGTTGCACGCGGGCGATCAGGTACGGTTCTTCCTGGATCACTTCCAGCACCCGCATCCGATCGAGTCCCTGGACAGCAAGGCGCATCGATCCATCGGGGACGCGCATCATCTGATGGATGCTCGCGATCGAGCCGATCTCCAGGATGTCATCCGGGCCGGCTCCCTCGGCCAGTTCCGGATCCTTCTGCATGACCAGCGCCACCCGCCGGTCCCCGGCCATGACGTCATCGATCAGGCGCAACGATCGGGCCTGGGCCGCCGCCAGGGGCACGAGTGTCGTCGGCAGCACCACCGTCCCCCGCAACGGGAGGAGCGGCAATTCCTCGACCTCGGCTGGCGCTTCCTCCACTGACGGATTTACGTCCGCATCCCCGTCGGCCGGTGATTCTTCGTCCGGCGTCACGGCCTCGAGCTCGGCTGTCGGCTCAACCACTGACCCAACCTCGTCGTCCGTGCGATCGACGACGTCATTCGGTAGGTCATTGTTCGGGTCATCTGTCATGCATCTTTGCCTTCGCTATCGACCGGTGACGCGGGCGAGGCTGGAATGATGGTCCGCCCCTGAACCCTCGGCAAGTCAATCCTGAGAAAACCATTCTGGTAGGTGGCGGCGGCGCGTTCATTGTCGACCGAGAACGGAACGTAGATGTCCGCGGCAAACGCGCCGTAGGGAATGTGCGCTTCGTGAAACGCGCGATTGTCGCCGCCGTTAGGGTCGGGACGCACGCCGCGCAACGAGACGATGTCCCCTTCGAGCACGACTTCGATCTCTTCACGCTCCATCCCGGCGATTTCCGCCACGATGGTGATCGTCTCCGCCGTCTCGTATACATCGATTGGAGGGCGCCACGATCCCCCACTCCGCGTGCGGACGGCGCCCCGGGGCGACATCAAGGCCCGAAACAACTCATCCACGTCACTCGTTCTGCGCCCTCCGTCGCGAGGGCGGCCACGCCTGACTACTATCATTGCCTCATCCTTCGATCGGTGGAAGCGGCGTGCCTGACGCCGGCCTGGCGCCGGGTTGGTCGCTTCCTGAATCTCCGTCGATTATACAGACTCGATGAGTAACTTGCTACGACCTGTATCACATCGGATGCTGTCCATTTGGCTAGCTGGCGAGCACCAGGCCGGTAGCGAGCGCCCAGGCCAGGACGAGCAGGAACAGGAGTCGATCGTGCACGACGAGTGCCTCGGGGGCCCCACCCAGATTTCGCCGGAAGACCAGAATGAGGTACCGCCCGATTGCTGCCAGCACGAATGGCGCCGTCACGATCATCGCGAGCTGCCGGCCGTACGCCGGCCCCGCCAGCGCGTAAAGAACATAGGAACCTGCCGTCAGTATGGCGACGCCGATCATCAACCGGTCCAGGTCCAACCGGGCGTACCCAGGCAACGACGGCCGGCGCCGCTCGTTGGCGCCGCCAAGCATCCGCAACTCGTGACGACGCTTGCCCAGACCCAGCATCAATGCCAGAAGCAAGGTACACACGAAGAGCCACATGGATAGCGGCACGGCGACGGCGACCGCGCCAGCCAAAGCTCGCAGGACGAATCCGACCGAGATGGTCAGGACATCGAGCACGGCTATCCGTCGGAACCACAGGGTGTAGGCGAGCATCAGGCACGCGTAGGCAAGGATGATGCCCGCCAGCGCGGCTGAAATGGTCAAGGCGACGAGACAGGCGGCGATGACCAGCACCCCGCCAAGGCCGAAGGCGAATGGTGGAGTCACCGCTCCAGACGCCACCGGGCGTCGCCGCTTGACCGGATGGAGCCGATCCTCGGCGCGGTCGTGCCAGTCGTTGAAGGCGTAGACGGCGCCACTGACCGTGCAGAAGGCGAAGGCGGCAACGACCGCGTTGACCAGTTGCGCGGGGTCACGAGCCTGGCCACTGAACACAACTCCGGCCAGTACGACGGCGTTCTTGCTCCACTGATGGGGCCGCACGAGCCGGATAATGGCGGGCAAACGATTGCGGCGCTTCACGCCGGGCGTGTCGGCCGCTCAGCCTCTTCCACGCCCGCCCCGCCGCATATTCTCGCGTTCGGGTTCAAGCGTTTTCCAACTTGAAGCGTGTTCACTCGATGCCGGAAGGCCATCATGCTACGCAGCCGGTTCTTCGGCGAGCGCATCGACCGTCACATTGAACGAGTCTCCCCACAACATCCAGCCGCTGGCCCCGAAATCCTCGGCGGCATCGATCTGAGCCCGTACATCCTCGGATGTGTAGTCCCGCAAGCCGTTGAAGCCGTAGGAAAAGTCCTGGAGCCACGGCCGGAACTTGGCCGACGATCCGGGGGCGTTCGCTTCAGCCCGTTCGAGGCTCTCGAAAATCGTTTCGTACGGAAAGTCGTTGGGGTGACCGGGCGCCGACGCAATGTTTCCTTCCTCGAAATGCGAGGGGTAGATCATCATGCAGACGAAATCCAGATGCGGTTCAAGGGCGCTGAATCGTTGGCCGATGTACTGCTCTTCGTCAACGATGGTGACGAATCCGAACAGGTCGGCGCCGAGGAAACCGCCGGCGGCATTGATCGCATCATGGCTCCGGCTTACGAATTCCGTAATTGCCGCCTCACGATTCTCCGCTGTGTACTCGGGACCGAAGTCGGCGGTCGAAAGGTCGCCGTCGCTTGGGAATCGCACGTAGTCGTACTGGACTTCCTCGAAGCCGCGCTCCACCAGCTCGACCGACAGCGCGATGTTGGCGTCCCACAATTCCTCTTCGAAGGCGCTGACCCAGGCTACCCCTTGCTCGTTCACCCACAAACCGCCGTTGACGTCCTGGACAGCCAGGTCGGGACGGGCTTCGGCCACGAGCGGGTCCTGGAAGACGACCACGCGGGCGATGGCGTAGATGTCGTTTTCCGCCAGTCGGGCAAGAATGGCGTCCAGATCGTAGAACGGCCTGATCGTCCCGGCCTGTTCGAAGAATTCGACTTTACTGTCGTAGAAGATCGAGCCTTCCTTGACGTCGATCACGATCGCGTTGATTTCGGTGGCGTTGGCGATGTCGATCAGGCTGTCCAGCCCGCCCTCTTCGGTCAGGAGCGAGACGTTGGCGTACACGGCCTTGATCATCTGGGGCGTCAGTTGGAGCTGATCGACGGCGCCGTTGGCGACCACCGCCGTGGTTTCCTGGAAACCGGGCGCCGTGACCCGGACCTCGGCGCCATTGCCGACACCCTCGAGGGTGTAGGTCCCATCCCCGCCGGTGACGGTCGTGGCTTCACCCGACCGGATGACGGCTCCCTGCAGTGGCTCACCGTCATCGTTGAGCACGGTCCCCGTCGCCAGGCTCAGGGCCAGCGCCACGTCGAGCTGCGTGACGCCCGCGACATCCAGCGTCTGCGCCCCATACGCACCAGCGTCGATGCTGACCCTTGCGCCTTCCGGTACATCGATGAGCCGATACGATCCACTGTCGTCTGTTTGGGTCGACGTTACCTGATTGCCGGAGGCGTCGATGAGCGCGACATTCGCGCCGACGATTGGCTCACCGGAGGCAGTATCCGTGAGCCGGCCGACCACGGTGGACGGTTGGAGTGAAACCGTCTGCTCCGTTCCGGTGTCGTCGCTTATCTCCCCGCTCATTGCCCGGAAACCTTCGGCGGTAACCCGCACGGTGGTCGATTGTTCCGGACGCTCGAAGCTGACGACTCCAGACTCGTCGGCAACGTAGGCCATCTCCTCGAAAACGACACTGGCGCCGGCGATCGCTTCGCCATTGGAGCTGTTCCGGATGGTTAAGGCGATCGACTCGGCGCCGCCAACCAGACTCCAGACCGCTGTCGCCAGGATCAGGAGGAGCGCCAGCGGAAACAGGATGCTGTATTTCCAGTCCAGCCAGGGCAAAAGTCGAGGGTGGTCACGCTCGCGTGGCGCCGCCGGCCAGACGCCCGAATCCGACGGCCAGTTGCTGCCCGATTTCGATCGCGGCGACCTTGTGATTGGTTGGGTATCTGTTCGTGACATGATGACCTGTGGCGAGCGGCCGATTGGATCAACGCCGGAGCGGTGAAGGCCGCGCAACTGCCGGAAGGCGCCTCGACACGCCCGGCCGGGTTGGACCAGCCGCAATCGTTTGAAGGGAAGTATAGCGGCATTGCGGCGGCATCCTGAGTCTGCTGTTGCCGCCAGTTAATTGGCACTCCCGGCACGTACCGAAGATAATCAACGGAGAGTCGAAGATCTGCCGTCCCGCGACTTCCCGTTATGCGTTGTCGCCCCGCGGAGCGCCTTGGTGAAGTTGCAAACTCCCGATGTATTCGAAGCGATGGCTGAAGAGCTCGACCTCGTCGATCGGCGAGTCGATGCGGCGGCCACAGTCGATTTCCCCATCGTCTCGTCGTTGATCAAGGATATCGTCAAGGCCGGCGGCAAGCGGATGCGGCCGCTGCTCCTGTTGCTTGCCGCCCGGGCATTCACGAAGGATGTCGATCGCGCGGTCATCGCCGCGGCTGGCATCGAACTCCTCCACACCGCCTCGCTGGTTCACGACGACAACATCGATCGGTCGGCGCTACGGCGCGGGCAGCCAACCCTCAATACCCAGCTTTCGTCTGGCGCCGTGATCCTGATCGGCGATTACCTCTTCGCGCAAAGCGCGATCCTGGCCGCCGCCACGAACGACACGCGCATCGTGACGATCTTCGCAACGTCCCTGGCGGAAATCTGCGACGGCCAAATCCGGGAAACGCTCGATGCGCACCGATTGAGCCAGGACCGTAACGATTACAACCGGCGGATCTACGGAAAAACGGCCGCCTTGTTCGCCGGCGCCGCGGAGATGGGCGCCGTCATCGGTCAGGCCGATGAAGCGTCTGTCCGGGAACTTCGCGGGTTCGGGGCCGACCTTGGCATGGCGTTCCAGATTCTCGACGACGTGCTGGACCTGCGCGAAGGTACGCGCATCCTGGGCAAACCCGCCGGCAACGACCTCCGGCAAGGCGTGGTCACGCTGCCCACCATGCTGTTCACGCAATCCGCGACGGCCGAGGATATGGTGATCCTGGAGAAGATCGTCTCCGGGGACGAAACCGATGACGCCGTCATCGACGGCATCGTGACCCGAATCCGCCATTCCGGCGCGCTCGAAGCTGCCGAGGAAGAGGCGCATATTTACACGCGCAGCGCCGAATCCCGGATTTCGGCAGTGCCCGACGCCGAAACACAGTCGTATCTGCTGGCTCTCCTGAACCTCGCGGTCGACCGGTCGGCCTGATTCCAGGCCGAATTTATACGAACTCCGGGTGAACGCTCGAGGTTCCCGGATCACCCGCCACGTCGCTGCGGCGATCCAGCGTATCCAGCGTATCCAGCGGGGCCGGCGAGATTTCTCGACAGCCCGCAGTATCCAGCGTATCCAGCAGGGCCGGCCGGTAGCTCGAAATGACGTGCCGTTGCGAAACCTCCGGAGGATACCCGGAGTCGGTATTACTCGGCCTGCTCGAAGCCGACGCCCGAATCGGCCTCGGGCAAGCCCAGAGCCGACCCGAGTTCGCGGACGAAGCGAGCCGCCTGAACCTCCAGCGCCACGTAAACGCCCGAGTCCGACGCCGTGGCAATGGTTTGCCCACGATTCGGCGACGCCGAATCCGCAACGGTCACCTCGTGACTCACACCCGAGACGAGTCCACGATCGAGCGCGACAGCCAGCGCCAGGGGATCGTGCAGGTAGAACCCGGACATGGCGCGTTCGGTGAACGTCCGTTCCATCACTCCTCGGATCAAACCGGCAACACCTGCTTCAGTCGAATCGATGCGTTCCCACAGGTCGCGCGACAGGACGGTTTGATGCGTTACGTCGAGACCGACGAGCGTGAGATCGTTCCATGGCGCATCGAGCACCTGCTGCGCGGCTTCAGGATCGGCGTAGATATTGAATTCGCTGGTCGTCGTCACGTTCCCGGGAACGAAACAGGCTCCGCCCATCACCACGATACGATCGATCTGGCGGGTAATCTCCGGCCGCACGTTCAACGCAATGGCAAGATTGGTCAGCGGCCCAAGTGTGACCAGCGTCAATTCGCGGGCGTAAGTCGCGGCAGACTGGATGATGAAGGCCGGTCCGGCCAGTGTCGCCGCCAATGCCGGGCCGGGTTTCAGCGTCAACCCGCCAAGGCCGTTGCCGCCGTGGACGTGCGTGGCGTCCTGAAAGCCGGCCACCAACGGTCGGCTCGCGCCTCGATGTACGGGAATGTCCGGGCGCCCCAAATGGGCCAGGACATCGAGCGTGTTCCTGGTCGCGATCTCAATCGGCACGTTGCCGGCGACCGTTGACACGCCAACAACGTTGGCGCCCCGCGCCACGGCCAGGGCGAGCCCAATGGCGTCATCCACTCCAGTGTCGACATCGATGATCAGCGGCTGTTCGAGCAGCGTCCTTGACACATGCGTCATCGATTGGCCTCTTCGGCGACTGTTCGCTCCCAGGTAGCGACGGGCGGTGTCTCGGTCATCTGTGCTTCAGTCACCACATTCACGAAGGCCGGCTGGCCGGAGGCGAGCGCGTTGCGCAACACGCCTCCGAGATCCGCAGGGTCCGAGACGTTAAAGCCCTGGATGCCAAAACCGCGGGCGATCGCTGCGTAATCGACCCGGTTGAAATCGACCGAGAAGTAGCGCCGGTCATGGTAGAGATGCTGCAGTTCCTTGATCCAGCCGTAGGTCGCGTTGTCGCATTGAATGATGACGATCGGCAGGTTGAGCCGGCTGATCGTTTCCAGTTCGCCCACGGACATGCCGAAGCTGCCATCGCCGAGCATCCCGACCACGCGGCGGCCAGGGGCGGCGAAGTGCGCGCCGACCACGCCCGGAATGGCGTAGCCGAGGGCGCCGTACGCCCGTGGGATTACCGTCGTCCGGCCCGCGCGCCGGACGACATATTGGGCGGAGAGAAACGGTGTCGGCGTGCCAGGATCGGCGACGACGATTGCGTCATCGTCGAGGACCGCCCGCAGTTCGGCGATCAACCGTTGCGGCTTGATCGGCTGGCTGTCGCTGGCTGCCGCCCTTCGCACGTAGTCGAAGTACGCTGATTTCTCGACTGCCAGGCGGGCGAGACGATCGGTGTTCCGCGTCCGCATTCGTTCGGGTTGATCGATGGCGGCCAGCAGATCTTCGAGGGTTGCGGCGGCGTCACCTTGGAGGATGGCACTTGACGGGTACGTGTTGCCGATTTCCCGGCCAGATATGTCGAGATGAATCGAGGCGGGTGGGTTGTCGCGCGGCGGCAGTGTCCAGGCTACCGTCGTGGTCGAGTCCGTACGTGTCCCAATGTAGAAGACCAGGTCCGCCACGGCGATCCAGGCATTGGCATACGACCGGGCGCCGTTGTTCCCGACCACCCCGATCGAGCATTCGCTTGTTTCGGCGATGGCCCCTTTGCCGTTGATGCTGGTCGCCACGGGTATTCCGGTTGACCCGGCGAACGCGGTGAGCTGGTCCCAGGCCCCAGACGTGAGCACGCCGCCACCGGCCACGATTACGGCTCGCTCGGCCCGTTCGAGCATCGCGGCGGCACGCGCCACTTCGCCAGCGTCGGCCCTCGGCCGGGAACTCGGAACGATGCCGGTCGTGGCGGCGCGACGCGACCGGCGGTGCTC
>JBGTNF010000438.1:0-7471 GCA_041743205.1 Thermomicrobiales bacterium
GATGAGGAGCACTCCAGCCGGGGCACGGAAGAGGTGCTGGCGCGCTTCACGGCCGACGCCGGGATCGTGACCGAGCCAAGTCATCTCGACCTGATCCTCGCCCACAAGGGATTCGCCTGGTTCGACATCGTGATCGAGGGCCGCGCGGCGCACGGCTCGCGGCCCGACCTCGGCATCGACGCGATCGCCAAGGCCGGGCATTTCCTGGTCGCCATCGAAACGTGGGCCGAGCGGTTGGATCGCGGCCCACGGCACCCCTTGCTGGGGACGGGCACGGTCCATGCGTCCGTCATTCGCGGCGGCGAGGAGGCGTCGAGCTACCCGGCGTCGTGCCGGGTGACGATCGAGCGCCGGACCGTGCCGGGCGAGAACGGCGACTCGGTCGAGGCTGAGCTGACCGGCATCCTCGACGATCTGGCGCGGAGGGTTCCCGACTTCGCGTATCGCCTGGAGCGCGGCCTGGAGCGGCCGCCGTTCGAAGCCGACCGGGATCACCCGGTCGTGACGACGCTGACTACGCAGGCGACGGCTGTCCTCGGTCAGCCGCCTTCGATTCGCGGCGAGCCATTCTGGACCGACTGCGCCCTGATGCAGGAGGCAGGCATCCCGGTGGTGATGTTCGGCGCGGACGGCGAGGGCGCCCACGCGGCGACCGAGTGGACGACGCTCGAATCGGTGCGGGCGTTGACGGCGATCCTGGACGCCACCATCAGGGACTTCTGCGCCTGATCCGGACTCCGGGCAATCGATCGGCATTCCACGCCAGCCGCTCCTGCATGCCACCGTGGAAACGGACATCGACGGGGAGGGTGCGAAGGTAGCCAACCGGCATCCTGGGCTCATGATCAGTTGTCGCCTGATCGGCGGTTTTCATGGCAAAATATTAAGTTTTCTGCCATTCCTGTTATTAATTGACCCTCAACCTCTACCATTCCTGAATATCGATGAGCGTTTTTAGTCGTAACAGGATTCAACACCTAATGACATCCAAGCAGAAATCCGGTCAGCCCGCGCCCGCGCCCCGTTTCAGGAAAGCCATGTCGAACCAGATCGCCACCCGCTGGGAAGAGGTGTGGAAGCTCCTGCCCAAGGCGTTGGAGAGCGACGATCCGGAAGCCGTCCACGCCGCCCGGGTGGCGTCGCGGCGGTTGCGGGCGGCGATGGACAGCGCCGCCGAGGTCTATCCCAAACCGTGGTACCGGGCGTTGCACGAATCGGCGAAGTCGATTACGCGGAACCTCGGTCAGGTTCGCGATCGGGACGTGCTGCTGGCGAAGCTGGCGGGGGACCAGGAGCAGGCGGCCGAAGCGGAACGAGCCGGGATCGATCGGCTCATCGAGCGGGTCCAGGCCGAGCGTGACGAGGCCCGGTCGGCGATGCGGGAGACGCTGTCGCGCGGCCGCGTGCGGCGGATCCGGAAGGAATCGCGGGGCCGGTTTTCCGACGGCCGCAACAGGAAGGCTCACCGCAACGCCGTTTCGAACCAGCCAGGCGGCGGTTTGCCGAAGCGCGCCCGGAAACAAATCGAGCGGCGCACCGCCGACCTGCTCGGCTACGAATCGATCATCCCGAAAGCCGACGCTGTGGAAGAACTCCATGACGCCCGGATCGCCGTGAAACGCCTGCGGTACACGGTCGAACTCTTCGAGGACCAGATCGGCAACGACGGCGTGCGGATCACCCAGGAGACGAAGGAGTTGCAGGATGCGCTCGGCCACTTGCACGACCTGGACGTGCACATCCAGCTCGTGGACAGCGAGCTCGACCGGCAGAGAGAAGCGACGGAGGGCGTCGATCCCGACCTGATCCCGAGTCTCGAAACGATCAGGAAGCGGGACGAAGCGAGCCGCGATGACGTTCACGGGGCCGTCGTCAGCCGGTGGGACGCGTTGATGGAGGACGGTTTCCGCGATTGGCTTGGGCGGGTCGCCGCCGCGAAGTAGTGTGGAGTTCGGTTAGCCGCTCACCGCTCACCGCTCACCGCTCACCGCGTCGCCCAGAGCAGGCCGCGGGTGACGATCTCCTTCGCTTCGGGCACGTCGAAATCGGACGCGACGTGGCCGAGCGAACAGTAGAAGACCTTGCCCGCGCCGTAGCGCCGCTTCCACACCACTGGCATCACCGTGCCGTCGATCCAGGGCGCGTGCTCGCCGGTGAAGGTGGTGGTGGCCAGCACCTCGTTCGACGGATCGACGTGCAGGAAGTACTGCTCGGACCGCATCGCGAACGTGTCAATGCCGGCCACAATCGGGTCGCTTTGCTGCGTGACCTGCACGGTGTAGTCGATGATGTTGCCGGGGTGGGCGACCCACTGCCCGCCGACCGCGAACTGGTATTCCGGCTGGTCGCGGAAGGCGTCGGCCATGCCGCCGTGCCAGCCGCCGAACCCGGTCCCGGCCCGGATCGCCGCCAGCAGCCCTTTCACCTGGTCCGGCGTGATCTTCTCGACCGAGGAGTTGGGGATGATCAGGTCGGTGGCGGCGAGGCGCTCGGCGTCGAGGAAGACCTCGCGGGTGTTCTCGACGTCGACCTCGTACCCCTTGCCCCGGAGCACCTCGGCGAAGATGTCCGTCACCGCCTCCGGCTCGTGACCTTCCCAGCCGCCCCAAACGATCAATGCGCGTTTCGCCATGCGTGTGCCTTGCCTCTCAACGGGCCGAGACAAGCTCGGCAGCCCTACCAATCGTCGATCAGGGAATCATGTATCCGTGATTGACCCGCCGCTGTCAACCGCGGATCGCGACGGCTCGAATTGCATGGCACTCGACCACATCGTCATTCCGAGCTTGCGAGGAATGACGGCAAGGGAGTCACTCGAACACGACCTCCGGGTGGTTCGCGAAGCGGTCGCGCATCACGGCGATGGCCTCGTCGTGGCTGTCGACCAGGATGAAGCGGCGGCCGAGTTCCAGCGCGGCCGCGCCGGTCGTGCCGCTGCCGGCGAAGCAATCGAGCACGAGGTCGCCGGGATTCGACGAGGCGGTCACGATCCGGCGCAGGACGCCGAGCGGCTTCTGCGTGGGGTAGCCGGTTTTCTCCCGGCCAGTCGGGCTGACGATCGTGTGCCACCAGACGTCGGTCGGGAACTTGCCGCGCGCCGCCTTCTCCGGTCCGACCAGGCCAGGCGCCATGTAGGGCTCGCGATCGACGGCCTCGGCGTTGAAGGTGTAATTCGCCGGGTCCTTCGCGTAGTAGAAGATCGTGTCGTGCTTGGCGGGCCAGCGTTTCGTGGTCCGGGCCCCGTAATCGTAGGCCCAGATGATCTCGTTGATGAAGCTGGCCCGTCCGAAGATGCCGTCCAGCAGCACCTTGCAGTAGTGCGCCTCGCGGTAATCGATGTGGAAGTACAGGGCGCCGGCTGGCGCCAGCACGCGGTGGGCCTCGATGAGGCGTGGCCGGATGAAGGCCAGGAAATCGTCGTGCGTGTCGGCGTAGGAGCGCGAGCCGAGCACCTCCGTATCGTAGGTGCGGCCCTGGAACCCGATGCGAGACCCGGTTTCCGAGCCGATCGTCCGCAATTGCTGGCGCGTCTGGCGGCGGCCGGTGTTGAACGGTGGGTCGATGTAGATCAGGTCGACGGCGCCGTCCGGAATCGTCCGCAACACGTCCAGGTTGTCGCCGTGGATCACGCGCGACGGGCCGGTCACGAGGTCGAGGTTGCGAACCCGGCGACCAGGTCGTAGGCGAAGCGGGCCCCGAAACGCACGTCGTCGATGTGGATCCGCTCGTTGTGGCCGTGGACCGTGCCGTCGTAGGCGCCGTCGCGATCGACCGGCAGCATCGGGTAGAAGCCGTAGACCTTGATGTCCGGGAACCAGGCGGCGTCGGTGCGGCCGCCGATCAGGGTCGGGGCCAGGCGTGCGTCCGGAACGAGGTCGGTCAATGTGCCGGTGATCGCGTCGAAGAACGGCGAATGGGGATCGAAGACGACGCCGGCGTTGCGGTTGACCAGCTCCACTTCGCCGATCTCCCCGAGTACGCCGGCGATTTCCTGCCGCCACTCCTCGGGGGTGGTGCCCGGAACGAGCCGGCAATCGATGCCCAACGTGACGTCGGAGGGGATGACGTTGATCCGCTGCCCGGCCGTCACCAGCGTCGGCACGGCGGTGTGGTGGGTGATGGCGTAGAGCCGGGAGCGGTCGCGGTCCGAAAGCGGGAGGTCGGCGAAATCGTCCCAGACCGGCGTTTCGAGCGCCAGCACGCGCCGGATCTCGGCCTGGTCGTTGCCGCCGAGGGCGCTACCGATCGTTTCGAGCAGCGCCCGCACCGGTTCGGTGATCGTCAACCGCGGTTGCCAGGCGCGGAGCCGTTCGAGGGCGATGCCGAGTTTTTCCATCGCCGTGTCCGGGATCGGGGTCGAGGCGTGCCCCGGCTTGCCGCGGAACGTGACGTTGAGGATCGACTGGCCTTTTTCGCCCGTGCCGCAGGTGTAGAACCGGGCTCCACCCATCTCGACCTGGCCGCCGCCCCCTTCGTTGAGGGCGAACTCGGCGTCGATCAATTCCCGGTGGTGTTCGTAGACCCAGCCGGCGCCGAGCGTGCCGGAGACTTCCTCATCGGCGAAGGCGGCGTAGACCACGTCCCGCATCAGGGGCAGGTTCGCGCGTTTGAGGGCGACGAACGCCGCCAGCTGTCCTGCCACCTGGTTCTTCATGTCGAGCGTGCCGCGGCCCCACATGAAATCGTCGATGATGTCGCCGCCGAACGGGTCCTGGTCCCACTTGTCGCGCTCGACCGCCACGACGTCGGTGTGGCCCATGAGCATCACCGGGCGCCCGGCCGGGTTCTCGGCCTTCAGCCGGGCGACGAGGTTGGCGCGGGTCGGTTCGGATTCGACGACCACCGATTCGATGCCCTCGGCGGCGAGCACGGCGGCGATGTAGTCCGTGGCCTGGCGCTCGTTGCCGGGCGGCGAGGTGGTGTCGAGCCGGACGAGCGCGGCGAGGTGCTCGATCGCGACCTCGCCGATCGATTGGGCCAGCGCATCATCGGAACGGTAGTCGGTCATCACGGGGCTCCCATTGCGGGAGGGCACACGGACCCTCCCCCACATGAATTCGTAGGGGCCGGCCTGTGTGCCGGCCCGTTGTTCGCTGACCCGGGGTCACGACGTGGCGAACGTGGCGATCAGGTCATGGATGAAGCGCGTGGCGTAGGCGAGGTCGTCGACGTGGATGCGTTCGTTGTGGCCGTGAACAAGAGGTTCGTAGATCGGCATCCGATCGCTGGGCGGGAACGGGAAGAAGCCGTAGACCTTGACGCCCGGGATCAGCGGGGCGTCGGTGCCGCCGGAGCTCATCGTCGGCATCAGGTGGGCCTCCGGTGAGATCCGGGCCAGCGTCGCCCGGATCGCGTCGTAGAACGGCGATTCGACATCGGCCGCCGTGCCGGTGGCCGGGATCACGAGCTCGATCGTGGCCGCGTCGCCGACGACCGCCTGGACGGCGGCCCGGAACGCCTCCGGGTCTTCCCCCGGCAGCGTACGGCCATCGACATCGACCACGATTTCGGAGGGGATGACGTTGATCCGGGAGCCGCCGTGGATCATCGTCGGCACGACGGTGTTGCGGGTGCGGGCGTGGAGCGAGCGCAACTCATCGTCCGTCAATGGCAACTTCGCCAGAGGCGCCCACGAGGGCGGGTCGGTGGCCAGCGCCTCGGCGATCAGCGCCCGCGATTCCCCGCCGAGCACGTCGGCGATCGTCTCCAGCATCGCCCGCACCGGTTCGACGATGACGGTCGGCGGCTCCCAGGCGTGGAGCCGTTCGAGCGCGACGCCGAGGTTGCGGAAGGCTGTCTCCGCCAGCGGCACCGAGGCGTGGCCCGGCGTGCCGTGCGCGGTCAGCTTGAGCCGGCAGCTGCCCTTTTCGGCAACCTGGCAGCCGATGAACTGGGTCCCGGCGATCATGATCGGTTCGCCGCCCCCTTCGTTGATCGCGAACTCGGCGTCGATCAACTCCTGGTGATTGTTCCAGACCCACTCCGCGCCGTAGACCCCGCCCTCCTCCTCGTCGGCGAAGGCGCAGAAGATGACGTCGCGGGTGAGCGGGAGCCCGGCCCGGTGAATGGCGAGGAAGACGGCGAGGTTGGCGGCGACCTGGCCCTTCATGTCGAGCGCGCCGCGACCGTAGACGAAGTCATCCACGATGTCGCCGCTGAAGGGATCGCGGTCCCACTTCGCGGGTTCGACGGTGACGACATCGGTGTGGCCCATCATCATCACCGGCCGGTCGGTGGGGCTCGCGGCCCGGAGCCGGCTGACGATGGTGGCGCGGGTGGGCGCGGCCTCGACGATGTCGCACGAGATACCTTCGCGGTCGAGGACCGCGGCGATCCAGCCGGCGGCGATCCGTTCGTTGCCGGGCGGGGTTTGGGTGTCGAGCCGGAGGAGCCCCTGCAGGAGCGTGATCGCCTCCGCGCGAAGGGACGCCTCCAGGGCGAGGTCGGCGACGATGGTCGGCATGCGGCGGGTTGCTCCTTGTCAAGACGTGCGGGGCGCCGAATGGCGCGTCGCAACGCCATTGTCTGCCGAAGCTGGACGCTGGCACAAGCGACGTGACGGCACGAGCCGAATGCGCCAGCCGGTACGGACGATGCTGGCAATTGCCCCGTTGGGGGGATTGACTTCGGTAGAGACCGGGTCTATCGTGTTAATCTACCGTTAGAAGTTTCTGGAGGGGTCCCATGACAGATCTCGATCCGCCGGTGCAGTAACGGCCGGTTTACCGGCCCACCAGACCCCCGTCCCAATCCTGGAACCATTCGCTGTGCCGTTTTGCGCCGATTGCGCGAAGCGGTTTTTTTGTGGCCGACCTTCCGGCGCCAAGTGCCGGTCCCCCTTGGCCGCGGCCGCGGTCATGCTCTGGGTTCGCCAGGCCACCGTCCGGCGGCTCTTGCTTCAACCGCCGGTTACGCACAGCCAGCTGTGCTCATTCCTTGTCCTTGCCTATTTCCTTGAGCAGGCTCCAGCAGTTGTCCAACGCGTCGATCAGCAGCAACATGGTGACCGCGACCAGCGATCCCAGGGCGGTCTCGTTCGCCTCCCGGATCAGCGCCACCATTACCCAAAAGCAGAGGCCATAGGCAATGAGTGGGGCGGCGAAACGTCGCACGCCGGCCGTGCCGCGCCAGCCCGGATCCCGGTCGCCGGTCCGGATTCGCTGGATATCGACCACGAGCCGGGCCAGCCCCTGCGCGCCCACAATGGCTACCCCGATGATAAGCGTACGCCCCGAGCCATCCGGGATCTGGGTGATCAACGCAAGCAACAGCACCGCCGAAAAGCTTTGGAAGGTCTGGCCCGTCCACGCATTGAGTCCGGCCCGGGTTCGACTGTTGGCTATTTTGGGATTGATGGAGACGGCAACGAACAGGAGGCCAACCAACGTGGCCGAGACCCCAGCGATGCTGCCATAGAAACTGTCCCATTTCGCCAGGCTATCGCTGAAGTCCGACATTGGTCCCGGTCCCC
>JBGTNF010000439.1:0-12440 GCA_041743205.1 Thermomicrobiales bacterium
CTCGACTGGTGCCTCGGCCTGGCCGAGGACGGTCGCGCCGTGGGGATCAAGTGCGCGCCAGGGCTCGATCACGACCGGGCGTCGAACGGCTGGGAGTTCGAGACGATCGCCCTCGGAACCGACCTCAAGGAAGCCGTCCTCTGGTCACCGGCGCTCGCCCAGGGCAGCGCGTCGGCCACGGTCATCGACGGCACGGCGATCCACCGGCTGCTGCCGATCCCTGGCGACGCCGTTCCCACCCGCACCCCGCTTGACGGCGAAACCCTGCTCGATCCCAACCCGGCGGTGACCCGCTCCGGCCTGGTCGAGGACCTCGCGCGCCAGATCGGCGCGGTCAAGATCGACGACCGGATCGGCTTCCTGCTCGCAACCGAGCCGATCGCCACCCCATTCGCCCGGCCGCTGCGAATCGTCGCCTCCCTGCCCTGGAACGAAAAGCAGATCCGAACCCGCCTCCGCGATCTCGACGCCGGGCCGGTCGACATCCGCCGGCGTGGGCTGGCGGGCGATGTGGACGCGATCACGAAACGGTTGCGCGGCCGGGGCGGCCGCCCCTTTACGATCGCGATGACGCGGGTGATGGACGGGCCGTGGGCGCTCATCTGCGAGTCCGCTTAGCCGCCAATTCAGAGGCTGGCGCGGTGCTACCATTAGCTGGCGCGAGTCCCGTGACGTCCGGATGGCTAGGTGAGCGATTCGACGCCGGGGATTATCATGGAAACGTGAACGGACCGGTTCGCTGGTTAACTTCGGGACACCGGCGCACGCCAAGCCGGAGAACGACCGCCGGTTCGCGGGTAGCGGGGTCAAGTGCGTGTTCGATCGCCCTGCCCTTAGTACAAAAGGTCACGACGTCATGGAAATTCCCCAGATCCACAACCTCGTCCCGATGGTGGTCGAGAGCACCAACCGCGGCGAGCGCGCCTTCGACATCTATTCCCGCCTGCTCAAGGACCGCATCATCTTCCTCGGCACCCCGATCGACAGCCAGATCGCCAACCTGCTCGTGGCCCAGCTCCTGTTCCTGGATCACGACGACTCCGAAGCCGACATCAGCATCTACATCAACTCGCCCGGCGGCGAGGTCTACGCCGGTCTCGCCATCTACGACACGATGCGCATGATCCGGCCCGACGTCAAGACGTACTGCGTCGGCATGGGCGCCAGCATGGCGGCCGTGCTGCTCGCCGCCGGGACCAAGGGCAAGCGCTACGCGCTTCCCAACTCACGGATCATGATCCACCAGGGCTCGGCCGGGTTCCGCGGCAACGTGCCGGACATCGAAATCGCCGCCCGCGAAACCCTGACCCTCACCACGACCCTCACCGAAATCCTCGCCGACCATTCCGGCCAGTCCTTCGACAAGGTCAAGGCCGACACACAGCGCGACTACTACATGACCGGGGAGCAGGCCAAGGAATACGGCCTGGTCGACGAGGTGCTGACGCCGGCCGCGGTCGCCGCCCGGCCGTCGATGATCGCCAATGGGTCGTCCGACAACTAAGCGTGACACAGGCTCGGCCCGGACGGCGATCGACAACGCCTGGGCCTTCGCGATGGAAACGCAGCGACGACGCCGCGTTTCCATGACATCTAGAACGACGAGGTGGCCGGGTGCATTATCGGTGCTCATTCTGCAACAAGGGTCAGGAAGAAGTCCGGCGGCTCATCGCGGGCCCCAACCAGGTCTACATCTGCGATGAGTGCGTCCAGCTCTGCCGTGAGATCATTGAGGAAGAAGAGCCTACGGCCCCCCGCACCGAAATCGGCCTCTCCCGGATTCCCACGCCCAGGGAGCTTTACGAGCGCCTGAACCAGTACGTGATCGGCCAGGACAACGCCAAGAAGATCCTCTCCGTGGCGGTCTACAACCACTACAAGCGGATCCAGGCCGGCTTCAATTCCGACGAAGACGTGGAACTCCAGAAGAGCAACATCCTGCTCGTCGGTCCTACCGGCACCGGCAAGACCCTGCTCGCCCAAACCCTCGCCCGGCTGCTCGACGTGCCGTTCTCGATCGCCGACGCCACGGCCCTGACCGAGGCCGGCTACGTCGGCGAGGACGTCGAGAACATCCTGCTCCGCCTGATCCAGTCGGCCGGCGATGTCGCCCGCGCCCAGCACGGCATCATCTACATCGACGAGATCGACAAGATCGCCCGCAAGTCGGACAACCCGAGCATTACCCGGGACGTCTCCGGCGAGGGCGTGCAGCAGGCGTTGCTCAAGATCATCGAAGGCACGGTCGCCAACGTGCCGCCGCAGAGCGGCCGCAAGCACCCGCACCAGGAATACATCCAGATCGACACCCGAAACATCCTCTTCATCTGCGGCGGCGCCTTCGAGGGCCTGGAGGAGATCGTCGCCAAGCGCGTCGGCCGCCAGAGCTCGATGGGCTTCGGAGCCGAAGCAGCGGAGAAGGTCGCCAACCCATTGCGCCAGCTTTCGCACGACGACCTGCTCAAGTACGGGTTGATTCCGGAGTTCGTCGGCCGCCTGCCGATCTCGGTCGCGCTCGATCACCTGACCCGCCCCGACCTGATGCGGATCCTGACCGAGCCGCGCAACGCGGTCGTCAAGCAGTACCAGAAGTTCTTCAACATCGATGACGTCGAACTCGTCTTTACCGACGACGCGCTGGAAGCGACCGCCCGCAACGCCGAGGAGCGCAAGACCGGCGCCCGCGGCCTGCGGACCACGATCGAGCAGGTCCTCCTCGAAGTGATGTACGAAATCCCGTCGCTGGAGAATGTCCGCAAGTGCGTGGTCGATGCGAACGTGATCAACAACCGCACGCGGCCCCTGCTGCTGACCGTCAACGATCACCCGATCGAGTACGCCAAGACGGCGTAGCGCCGCCTTCATCACGCCACCGCAAGTCCCCGTTTCGCCAGACGAAACGGGGGTTCTTGCGTGCGCCGCAGGTGGCCGGCAGACCGGCCAGTACGAGCGCAGTCCCACGTCATGTCGCGCGCTGCCCAATTGTCATTTCGAGCTTGCGAGAAATCTTTTGCGTCACCGGGCTCGCGGCGGCGAGGAGCCCCCTCGGCTGCGCCCGGCGTGACGTGGGGCGCTTCATCCCACGTCATGCCGAGCGGACCCTGAGCACCAGCGAAGCGATAGGGGGTAGCCGAGCCATCTCTCCCGTCGCAGGGACGCGGTCGCAACGAAAGAGACCCCTCGACTTCGCTCGGGGTGACGTTGGTGGCACTGCTGTGAAAGTGGCCGATCGCGGGCCGCAGATCACGGGGCCGAGACAAGCTCGGCAGCCCTACGAGACGCGATTTTCATGCGGTGGTGGCGCCACCGCGCCGCATGTTTACTCGGGGTGACGTTGGTGGCGCTCGAGTGACGGAAGGAGCCCGGGTCAATCAGTTGATGTGGCGTACGGGTTGCAGCCCCGCTACAACGCCTCGGCCGGCCGGTCCCAGTCCGGCGTTTCGAGAGTGGCCTCGACTTCGAGGATCGCCAGCTTCGCCCCGTGCGTCAGGGCGGGCTCGACGGACGAACCCTGCTGGTTGGTGGACTTGAGGGCCACCTCGATCGGGACCTCGCCGCGGGCCGCGATCGACCGGGCCAGCTCCGATTCGGCCGCTTCCGGCTCGATCAGGATCAGGTCGTACGTCCCGACCCGGAATTGGCGCCAGGTGTTGGCGTTCGGCTGGGCGTGCGTCTCGTTGAGTTCGATGCCGGCCACGATCCGGTAATCGGCGGCGGCCCCTTCGAGATCGGCGACGCCGATGAAGACCTTGCCGATCCCCGTCACGCCGTTGGCGTGGACCGCAGCCTGACCCGACGGCACGCGCAGGGTGATGTCGTTGGTGGAGTGGCAGTAGAACGGCAGGGACGGGTGCCGCGCCGGGTCGATCCGCAACGTTTGCCATTCGACCGCCTGGCCATCGGGCCGCATCCTGCCTCCCGGCGTTGGGTCGGGCGCGTCCAGCCCTTCGTCACGCAGGCGAGCGATTTCCACCTCCAGGTCGGCCGTGCGCAGGGCGTAGTCGGCGAATCCCTCGCCGGCCTGGAGCCGGCGCAGCCAGACGGTGTCCGTGGCGGCGTCGGGGTTCTTCCAGGCGATGATCTCGAAGTACGTGCCATCGGCGAACGCGATCAGGGCGTTGTGCGTTTCGCCGTTGGTATGCTCGCCGCCGGGCGTCACCGTGAAGCCGGCGGCGGTGTAGTCCGCGACCGCCGCGTCGAGGTCCCGAACCGCGATGACGATGTGATCGATGCCGGTTGCCATGTGCTGACTCCCATCTCCAATGAGCTGCTCAACGATGCTCAGGGTACCGCACCCCACGCCGTTGACGATCATCCCTTGGGCTACCATTGGCCTTTCCAGGCCGCTAGCCAGCGAAACGATGCGCAAGGAGATCGCCATGGCCAGGCAACTCATCCCCGACGACATCCAGGTCCGGGCGCGTGACCTGGTGGACCAATTGACATTGGAGGAAAAGGCATCCCTCACCGTGGGCCGCGACTTCTGGACGACCCAGCCGGTCGACCGTCTCGGCATCCCCTCGATCTGGCTGGCCGACGGCCCGACCGGCGTGCGGAAATCGCGGTTGTCGCCGGCGCCTGGCATTGGCGACAGCCTGCCGGCCACGTGTTTCCCGACCGCCTCGGCGCTGGCCTCGTCGTGGGACATCGACCTGGCGCGCGAAGTCGGCGCCGCGATCGGGATCGAGGCGCAGGTGCAGGGCGTCCAGATCGTGCTCGGACCGGGCGTCAACCTCAAACGCTCGCCGCTGGCCGGCCGCAACTTCGAATACATGTCCGAAGATCCCGTGGTGGCCGGGGAGATGGCCGCCGCCTTCATCAACGGACTCCAGGGCCAGGGCGTCGGCGCCTCACTGAAGCACTTCGTCGCCAACGAGCAGGAAACCGGCCGCATGTACGTCGATTCGGTCGTCGACGAGCGGACCCTGCGCGAGGTCTACTTGCGCCCGTTCGAGATCGCCGTGCGCAAGGCCCAGCCGTGGACCCTGATGTGCGCCTACAACCGGCTCAACGGCGAGTTCTGCGCCGAACACCGCGCCCTCCTGACGGACATCCTCCGCGACGAATGGGGCCACCAGGGGTTCGTGATGTCGGACTGGATGGCGGTCAACGACCGCCCCGCCGGCATCGCCGCCGGCCTCGACCTGCAAATGCCGGGCGGCCCCTCCGCCCCTGGCGTGATCGCCGCCGTGCGTGAGGGCAGGCTGGACGAGGCGACCCTGGACGCGATCGTCGAGGACGTGCTCGGCATCGTGCTCCTCGCCGATTCCTCGATCCAGGCCGTGACCGTTCTGGACAAGGATGCCCACCACCGGCTGGCTCGTCGCGCGTCGGCCGAGGGGATGGTGCTGTTGAAGAACGAGGGCGCCCTGCTGCCGCTGGACCGCAACGGGGCTGGTTCGATCGCCCTGATTGGCGGCTTCGCCCGGGAGCCGCGTTTCCAGGGAGCCGGCAGCTCCGAAGTCGGGCCAATACGGATCGACACGCTGTTGACCCAGCTGCCAAAGCTGGTCGGGAGCGCAATCGTCTCCCACGCACCGGGCTACGGTCCGGAGGGTGAGGCGGATGTCGGCCTGCTTGGCGAGGCGCGCAACCTGGCGGCAGGCGCCGATGTCGCGATCGTGGTGGTCGGCCTGCCGGCGTCGATGGAGACCGAGGGCCGGGACCGCACGCACATCGACCTGCCGAAAGCGCATGACGACCTGGTGCGGGCGGTGCTCGCCGTCCAGCCGAATACGGTCGTGGTCCTGGTCAACGGCTCGGCGGTCGCGCTGCCGTGGGCAACCGATGCCCCGGCGGTGGTCGAGGCATGGCTCGGCGGTCAGGCCGGCGGCGGGGCCATCGCCGACGTGCTGACGGGCGTGATAAACCCCTCGGGCAAGCTCTCGGAAACGTTTCCAGTCCGGTTGGAGGACACGCCCGCCTACCTGTCGTTCCCGACCGCTGGCGACGGCACGGTCCGGTTCGCCGAGGGCGTCTACACCGGGCATCGCTGGTACGAGGCGCGAAAGATCGCGCCGCGCTTCCCGTTCGGCCACGGCCTCTCCTACACGACCTTCGCCTACGATGGCCTAGCAGTCGACGCCGCCGGGTTCGAGGATGGCGGCCCCGTTGATCTGACCGTCGTAGTCGAGAACACTGGCGACCGCTTCGGCAAGGAGGTAGTGCAGGTCTACGTGGGCGAATGCGCGCCGCGCCTGCCGCGGCCGGCGCGGGAACTGAAGGCGTTCGCCAAGGTGGCGCTCGATCCTGGCGATGCCCAAGCGGTCCAATTCGCGCTCGATTGGCGCGACTTCGCCTTCTACGATGTCGTCGCCAAGACGTGGGTGATGGACGCTGGCGAATTCGAAATCTCGATCGGGGCCTCTGCCGCCGACATCCGCCTCGCCGCCCGGATCACGCTCGCTTCGACGCACGCGGCGCCCATTACGATCGATCGTGGCACGCCGTTCTCGGTGGCCCTCCGGCATCCTGTCGCTCGCGAGTTGCTGCAACCGATCCTTGATCGGATGGCCGAGCGGTTCGGCGGCAGCAAGGCCCGCGAGTCGAGCGAGACGATGATGATGTTCCTGGCCGATACGCCCTTGCGCAAGCTGGCGATCATGGGCGCCCTGAGCGAACAGCAGGTCGACGACCTCATCGCCGCCGCGAACGCCGGAATGTGACGTCATCATCCCAGGGATGAGTTAGAGAGCATCCGTAGGGGCAGACCTTCATCGACCGCGAATGAGGTTTCCGCCACCGCATTCTTGTCGATGATGTGTCCGCCCGTGGCTGGCGAACGCCACGTTTCGGTTCGTCACCATCCGGGCGGCCACACGAATCGACAAGATCTTCTCGCCAAGATGTCGTTTTCGGTCGATTCTGGGCCACCCCTACGAAGTTACGTAACGCTAACTCGTCCTGAGTCTGTTTCCTTTGCGCATGATCGCTCGATGAAAAGGCGTCAGCTGACGGGCGAGGCGACCGGTGAGGCGCCTGGCGGCGGGGCCGGGGAGAAATCCGGCGTGATCGCGGCCGCGCAACTGGTGTCGAATGGCGCCGTCGGATCGGCCAGGAAACTGGCGGCCAGCCCGATGGTGCAGTCGCCGACTGTGGTGATCGGGTCGTGCCCCAGGCCCGGGACGATCACGAGCGTGGAGTTCGGCAGGTTGGCGGCCACGTCTTCGGAGAATTGGGGCGGGGTGATAGGATCGAACCCTCCACCCACGATCAGCGTCGGGATCTCGCTGTGCACTGGATGGTTGATTTCCTCGCCCGCGGCCGGGAAGCCCCAGGCCTCGCAAACGGGAAAGGCGAGCGCGGTCACGCCCACGAACGCACCGCCGCGCAGTACCTCCAGCGCATCGGTGTCGGCCAGTACCTGGTCGATCTCCGCCTGCGTGATGAACGGGTACTCGCCCTGGCAGACGAACGTGTAGAGCGCGCCCTGGGCGGTCGGCGCCGGAATCAGGGACAACGACAGGATGCCTTCGATGATGGTCGTGTCGCCCGCGAGGGTGCTGGTGATGATGCCTGGAATGAAGGGGATGCCCTCGCCGATGAAGATCGAGGTGTAGAGCAGGTTGAGGAAAAGCGCGCCATCGACCGGCACCTCGACCGGTTCGCCCGTCACCGGGCTGACCGGCATCAGGGTGATCGGCGAGGCGGTCAGGTCGGCGACCACGCGCTCCAGGGTCCCCTCCGGGTCGGGGTTAGCGGCTGCACATTCGGGATCGGCGTCACAAGCCGCGAAGATGGCTTTCAGCGCCTCGTCGAAGGCGGTGATCTGGCTGAGCAGGAAGTTGGCTTCGAGCGGCAGCGCAGAACCGAGCACCACCGAGTCGATCGCATCCGGGGAGTGACGCATCGCGGCGAGGGCGAGTTCCGTGCCGTAGGAGACACCGTAGAGATCAACCTGGTCGACGCCGATGGCAACCCGGATCGCGTCGATGTCGGCGGCGTTGGTGATCGTCGTGAACGCCGCCGGGTCGATGCTGGCGTCCCGGAGCTGCTGGCCACAGGCGAAGAGCGGCTCCAGCGCCGCTTCCAGGCTCAGGTCTGCGGCCTCAAGGTTGGCCCCAGGCGTTGCCACCGGGGTCGCGGACGCCGCGCCCGGTTGTTCGAACGGGCAGGCCAACGACGGCTCCGAAAGACCCATGCCGCGCTGGTCGAAGAGGATTACCTCCTGCGTTTCCAGGACCGGCCGGTAGAGGGGAACGGCGTCACCGAAGAGCAGCAACACGCTGTCAAGCGCCTGGCCGGGTCCGCCGGTCAGGATCAACAGCGGCTCGGGCGCGGGAGTCGCGGAGGTGCTGGCGATCCGGATTACGCTCAGCCGAACCACCTCGCTCGATTCGCCATCCGGGTACATGGGGGCCGTGACCACGCCGCACGAAGCCGATTCGCCTTCGACCAATGACGCCGGCAGCTCCCGGACGCAAACGGTCTCCTCGTACGACGGCGCCGTCGAGATATCAGGCGTCTGGGCGACGGACGTCAGGGGAATGGCTCCCGCCATCATCAAAAAGCACATCACCGGCAGCATCAGGCGGCGGATTCGATAGTGACCCACAAGCTTCTCCATTCCGGGCAAACATTCGGCAGGTGAGTGATGCAATCAATTCACCAAAACCATGCACCGCGAGCGGTCCACTGTCATGGCTGAAATGGTCAGACCTGCCGGAAGGCGCTTCGAACTGGCTCGGGTCAGCCCGACGAGCCGCCGTCGAAATCAGCGAAACGGACAGTCGCCTCCTCGGCGCTTGGGTGGAGGAAGGTCAACAGGCGATGGCCTTCTGCCTCCAGTTCAGCGCGCTGAGCGGGCTCCAGATCCGTAAACGGCGTTATGTCCAGCACGGCTTCAGTCCGCGCCGATGTCGCTTTCCACGAGCCGGCCACATAGCCATCGACCAGGAACGACGGGTCGATCAGGCCGTTGACCGTCCACATCCGTTTCCGATGTGTATCCGCAATGATCCGGGTCCGGTCGGCGTGGGAGAGCAGCGCGTTGTCGAAGCCCGGCAGGAAGCGCACCGGAGCCGGCGTTTCCGGCGGCGGGAACGGCGCCCCGGACACATCGAGGAGCTCCCTGTTGCGCTCGTCGCGGTAGGTCACGAGGCGGGGACGCAGCCGTTCGACGAACGGCGCCAGCCCGGGCAGGCTCGACCAGGCCTGGATGTCGGCGACGGTCGCCGGTCCGAAGGCGGCCAGGTAACGGAGGATCGCCGCATCGGGATCGCCGTAGCGGTCGATCGGTTGACCGAGCCAGGCTTCGATCGTGGTCAGCGTCGGCTGCATGCTCCGGCCCCAGACGCCCCGCGGCGTGATCTGGACCAGCGCCAGGTACGAGCGCACGGCTTGCGAAAGCGACGACGGATCGCGATCCGGCCACAGTTGCGCGAGGTGGTCGCCGATCTGTTTCCCGGTGCTCGGTTGGGCATCAACCAACTGCCGTCCGGCCTCGGCCACCGCGTCGAGGTCGAGCCCTGTCAGGTTCGGGCCGAAGTTGGCGCCGCTCGTGATGAACCGCTCCAGCATCGCCTGCATGGGGGGCCGGAAGAGGTAGGCGTCGGGCGACGTCAGCAGGTGGATCGTGCCGCGCATCGCCACGATCCGGACCGCTTCCCGGTCCAGCATCAACCGGTCGAGCGCGGCGTGGTCGAAGTCCGCGATCCGGGTCCAGATCCCGATGAACGGATCCTTCGGTACCTGGGACTGCATCCCCGCCAGGTGCTCGATCACGCTGGCGGCGGACCGGCTCTCGCGTTCCAGCAGCAATTGCCGCGCCAGGTACGAGCGGTTGAGCTGTCGGTTGGTAAGGACGCTGCCGTCAGGCGGCGCGGCCCACGTCGCCGGCTGCCCCTCAGCTGACATGGATCAGGGCAAAGCCGTCGTACCCCTTGTCGCCGACGGTCTGGATCGCGGTCGCGTTGAGCCGCGGGTCGGCGGCGATCCGGTCCATCATCGCGCGCACGCCGGCAATGCCGGGATCGGTGGATTCCGGGTCGGCGACGCCGCCGTTGCGAACCACGTTATCGACCACGATCAGGGCGCCAGGCCGCACGAGTTTCACCGCGTAATCGAGGTACGCCGGGTTGGACGGCTTGTCGGCGTCGATGAACACGAAATCGAACGGCCCTTCGCCGGACTCGACCATCGCCGCCAGCGTATTCGCCGCCGGACCGACCCGGATCTGGACCCGGTCGGCGAAGCCGGCGTGGGCCACGTTTAGCCCGGCCGTGGCGGCGTGCTTCGGATCGAGCTCCAGCGTCACGATCGACCCGTCATCGGGCAGCGCCCGCGCCAGCCAGATCGTGCTGTACCCGCCCAGCGTCCCGACCTCCAGGATGCGTTTCGCGCCGTTCAGGCGCGCCAGCATCGAGAGCAGCTTGCCCTGGTTGCGGGCGACCTGGATCTCCGGCAACCCGGCTTCGCGGCTCGTCACGAGCGCCCGGTCGAGCGTGGCATCCGGAGCAATCAGGGTTTCCCCAAAATAAGCATCGACCGCTGACCAACGTTCCTGGCTCATCTGTCTCTCCCGGATAATAAACAACATTGCTCGCGACAGGATAGCAAGCCGCCGCCAGGCCGGACACCGCCGCCCCTTTCGCGAAGCTCGCATCCGGCGATAATGCGATGCGGCGGGAGCGGCGCCCTCCGCGATCTGATGACCAATGTTTTCACAGGGGAGTTCGACGAGATGACCGATGCGGTGCGAATGGGTGTAGTCGGGGCGGGAACCATTGCCCAGCGCGGGATCCTGCCGCACCTGAGCCAGGCCGACGTGCAGAACCGGGTCCGGCTCCAGGCGATCTGCGATCCGGTCGAGGGCCGCGCCCAGGCCGCAGCAACCACGTTCGGGATTCCCTACGCCACCACCTCGTTCGAGGATTTGCTGGCCAACGGCGACGTCACGGCGGTCACGATCGCCTCGCCAATCGGCCTGCACTTCGAGCAGGGCAAGGCGGCGTTGGAAGCCGGGAAACACGTCCATTTCAACAAGACGATGACGACCACGGCGGACGAGGCGACCGAGCTGATCGAGCTGGCGAAGGTTCACAACCTCCGGATCGTCGCCTCGCCGGGCGAAGTGCTCCGCCCCCAGGTACAGGCCGTGAAACGGGCCATCGCCAGTGGCGCGATCGGGACCCCGGTTTGGGCGGCCTGCGGGGCCGCGTTCGGCACCTATCACCTCGACGAGGAGGAGCGCCAGCAGGGCGGATCGCTCGCCAACCTCGACCCATCCTGGTATTTCCGCAAGCCGGGCGGCGGCCCCTTGTACGACATGACCGTCTACGCCCTGCACGGACTGACGACCGTGCTCGGTCCGGCCAGCAAGGTCACGGCCATTTCCGGGATCGCGATTACGGAACGGGAGTTCAACGGCCAGGCGATCCCGACCGAAGCGGACGACAACACGGGCATCCTGATTGGGTTCGACGGCGGGCTCTTCGCGCTCGCCTACGGCACGGCCGCCGGCAGCCTGACGCGGGGCTTTGCCGGAACCTACTTCGGCACGAGCGGCAAGATCGAGGGCTACACCCTCAACGGCGAACCGCTCGACTATCCGGAGAAGACCATCGCCGATGGGGCTCCTGGCGGCGACGGGCCGCAGTGGACCCTGGAGTACGTGACCGAATCGCACCGCGGGATCATGGAGCAGCACGTCTTCAACGACATCATGAACCTGGTGGCCTGGATCCAGGAGGATCGCCCCTCGCCGGTCACCGCTGAGCATGCGCGCCACGTGATCGAAATCATCGAGTCGGCCTACCGCGCCGCGGACACGGGCCAGATCCAGACGCTGACGACCACGTTCTGATCCAGTAACGAAGGTGGCCCGGCGGGCGTCGAATGGTCGACGCCCACCGGGATGCACGATCAAGCGGCCGTTTTGGTCCTGATGTCGTCCTGCTCGAAGTCGGTGATTGCGGGGGGTTCGGCTGACACGATCGCGACAGGGTCGATATGGCAATCGCGACGTTCATTCGTCACGGCGGATTGCCGGCCGCACCAGCGCGTCAGCACGCCGATCGGCCCGGCGGTGGCGAGCCGGCGCAGCCCGATGAAGACCGGATCGGGTTCGAGCGCCGGGTCACCGGGGAGCCGATCGGGATCGGCCTGCTGGCGCGGGCGTCCGTCGGGCAATCGTCCCTTCCCGCGCGTGAGGGCGAAATCGGCTATGGCGTAGGGTGGATAGAGGGGAAGCATGGGTTGTTCCTTTCGGCAACGCGATATTCAGGCGCGGTGGAAGATTGCGGCCAGCCAGCGCCACACGCGCGACGGAGAATCAGTGGCAATGGCGTCCTCCTCGGGCAAGCCGTGGGCGTGGCGGACGGCGCGAACGAGATCGGTGGCGGAATACGGAATCATGGATGTGCCTTTCCGGGCTGGGACATCGTCACGATGTCGCGAATCGGTCCTGTACCCAGACTAGGGTTGGGCCAGGATCGGCACAT
>JBGTNF010000440.1:0-5438 GCA_041743205.1 Thermomicrobiales bacterium
AGCGCTACGACTGGCGCCTGCTGCCGTCGCCGCCGTTGGAGCCGGCCATGCAGGTGGCGCTGGACGAAACGCTCACCCTGGCGGTGGGCCGCGGCGAGCGGCCGCCGACGATCCGGTTCTGGACCTGGGCCGCGCCGGCCATCGTGCTCGGGCGCTTCCAGTCTGTCCGCAACGAGGTCAACGAGGATATCGCCGCCGAGGAAGGGATCACCCTGGTACGCCGGATCAGCGGCGGTGGCGCGATGTTCGTGGAGCCGGAGGGCGCGATCACGTATTCGATCTACGCGCCGGAAGAGATCGCCAGGGGGCTGACGTTTCCCGAGTCCTACGCCTTCTTCGACGCCTGGGTGATCGACGCGCTGCGCGAGTTGGGGGTCAACGCCTGGTACGCCCCGCTCAACGACATCGCGTCCGATGGCGGCAAGATCGGCGGCGCGGCGCAAGCTCGCCGCGGCGGCGCCATCCTCCACCACACCACCATGGCCTACCAGATGAACACCCAGCAGATGGCGCGCGTGCTGCGCATCGGGCAGGAGAAGCTGAGAGACAAGGGCGTAAAATCGGCGGACAAGCGGGTGGGACCGTTGCGCCAGCAAACCGATCTCGACCGCGACGTGATCATCCACCACTTCGTCGGGCACTTCCGGGCCCGCTACGGGCTCGCCAACAACCAACTGCGCCCGCACGAACTCGAGGACGCCCGCCAGCGGGTCGCCGGCCGGTTCGGGACCGACGCCTGGCTGCGCATCCTGCCGTGATCGGCGTCAGCGAAAGTCGGGGGCCACGCATTCCATCAGGATCACGTCCCAGAACCGGCCGTCCATGAACTGGCTCTGGGTGCGACGGCCCATTTCCCGGAACCCGGACTTGGTGTAGACCCGGATCGCCGCTTCGTTGTACTCGTACACGCGGAGCATCACGTTGTGCAGGCCGAGGATCCGGAAGGCGAACTCCAGGATCATCGCGGTCGCCTCCGAGCCGTAGCCCCGGCCCCGGCTGTCGGGATCGCCGATATAAATGCCCATTTCCGCGGTGCGGTTCCGGTAATCGACATCCTGTAACGCGATATTGCCGACCGGCTGGGCGTCGTCGCGGGTGATGATCGTGAAGATCAGCGAATCCTGGGTCGCGCTGGCGTGGCGTTCGTACCAGGTGGTGATCCATTCGGCCGAGTGGGGCCGGAAGCGCCGGTCGATCTGCTTGAGCATGTCGAAATCGTTGAGCCAATGCTGGTAGACCGGCAACCACTCGCGCCGCAGCGGCCCAAGCGAGACGAGGTGACCCGTCATGTTGGCGACGGGCGGCGGCGGGACAGGCGGCGAGCCTGCAAAGCCATAAATGGAACTCAATTGCGCCACGTGATCCGTCCCTTCCCAGAGGATGCACATGCGATCGGCGATAGCGGGTTCGCGAGGTATCGCCTCAGGCTCTCTCCAGCCGTTTCGCGTGAGGAACGCTGTGTCCCTCAGTCCATTCTACGCCTTGCTATGCCTGCCGTAAGCACGACGAGGACTATCGTTAATGTAGCCGGAGGGCCTGGGAACATTCATAAGGAAAGCTGGGAATTCGATGGACGATGAATGGTTCGTACGTTCGCGGCTTGCAGGCGGGTCCGATTCGGAAATCCCTCGGCGCAACGAGGTTCGTGACCGTCAAAGTCGTGCATTCATGCATTAGTTGGGTGAAGGCGATCGGATTCTGGAGCGGTTTCGGCCTGCCCATCTGTCGCCCGGCAGTCGCGGTCGGATTGGTATACTTGGGTCACGAAGGCCCGATCCCCGGATTCATCTCAACAGCCGCATCGGGTCAA
This sequence comes from Thermomicrobiales bacterium, assembly GCA_041743205.1. Lineage (GTDB taxonomy): Bacteria > Chloroflexota > Chloroflexia > Thermomicrobiales > UBA6265 > JACCYX01. The sequence goes on from JBGTNF010000440.1 coordinate 1,811, forward strand.
CTCCTTCCCTCGCTATCCCAAGGAATCCGCAATGGCCATCGCCACTCCCCGGAATGCCGTCGACAACATCGCCGAGAGTCGCGACTCTCGCGAGCCTCGCGGCGAGCGCCGGATCGTCATCGCCGATACGCTTGGGTACTGCTGGGGCGTGCGCCGGGCCGTCGACATCATCACCGAGGCGTCGAGCCCGGCGTCGCCAATCGCGCCGATCGGTGACGTGATCCATAACCCGCAGGTGGTAGAGCGCCTTCGCGCGCGTGGCGTGACTGGCGCCGCTTCGGTGGACGAAGCGGTCAACCGTGGGGTGCGGCGGGTGGCGATCACCGCCCACGGCATGGGCCCCCACTTGGCCCTGCAGGCGGCCGAGCGCAACCTCGAACTGATCGACACCACCTGCCCGCTGGTGATCAAGGTCCAGCGCCTCGCCCAGAAGCTGGTGCGACAGGGCTACTACATCGTGGTCTACGGCGACGATTACCACCCTGAGGTCAAGAGCGTGATCGCCTGGGCGAACACGACCAAAGCGGTGGCCGCCAAGAAGATCGAGCAGCTGCCCTGGAACGCCGCCCGTGGCGAAACCGGCGAAGGTGTCACAACCCCGCCGCGCAAGGTGGCGCTGGTCAGCCAGACCACCAAGAACATCGACGAACTGATGGTCTTCGCCAACAAGCTGCAAGCCATGGTGACCCCGAACGGCGGCGAGTTCCGGCTCTGCAACACCATCTGCGAGCCGACCACCGAGCGCCAGAACGCGCTGCGGCGGATGATTGGCGAAGTCGACCTGGTGCTTGCGATCGGTGGCATGAAGTCCTCCAACACGGCGCGCCTCGCCGATGTCGGCAACCAGCTCGGCGTCACCTCCCACCACATCGAAAAGCCGGAGGATATCCAGGACGAATGGCTGGCCGCCGTCGGCGATGGCAACGTAGGCGTGACAGCTGGCGCCTCGACGCCGGACGACGTGATCGAGGATGTCGTTGTCTACCTCGCCGCGCGTGGTTTTACCCCGCCGGAGGGCGGGGTGCAGGCCGTCGATCCGGAGTACGTGCCGTCGTTCTGACCGGAATCACATTCCTTCATCGTATCCAGCAGCGCCGGATGGGAACGACGGTTCTTGACCGGCGTTGTTGCGTGTCCGCACTAATCATGCTCCCGGTCAAGTCGCCTGTCCGTTGTCATTTCGAGCTTGCGAGAAATCTTTCGGTCGTCCGTGGGGCGCCTGCCACTTCGCCGCAGGAATGACGCCGCCAAATGCAGACCTTCAGTACACGCATGGCGCGGTTGATCCCCGGCTGGCCTTTCTTCTTTCCAAGACATTCTCAGATGTATCGAACTAGCACAGGCGCTTGCCAAATCCGGACCGCCCGGTACAATCTCCCTCCATCCGAAAGGTGTTTCCCGTGATGGCTTCCGGATTGGCAGATGCCAATCCGAAGAGTTTGTCTTGCCTGCGACGGCCGTGACGATTCGGCGGGAAAGCGAGGCTCGATGACGCATGCTCGCAAAGACGCGATGGTCGATTCCACCCGCGCCGTCGTGCCCCGCGCCACGGCGGCGATCGTCGTCCATGCCTCGTGGGCGGTCGCGCTCGAACACGCTACGGACGAAGCCCTGTCGCCCGGCGACCCTGCTCCCGATGTGGTGCTGCTGTTCGCCAGCCCCGCCTACGGCAACGATTTCGCGCGGCTAGCTACGGCGGCGCGCCAGCGAACCGGCGCCCGGGTAGTGATCGGCTGTTCCGCCAGCGGGTTCCTGGCGAATGGCCGCGAGGTCGAAGATCAACCCGGGTTGGCGATCATGGCCTGGTGGCTGCCAGGCGCCAGGCTCTACCCGCTTCGCCTGCACCAGGAGCAGGTCGAACTGCTCGACGATCCCGGCCTGTGGCACGAACTCAACGCGATCCCGGTCGACGACGTGCGTTCGTGGTTGATGTTCGCCGAGCCGTACCGGATCGACGCCCAGGCCTTCATCCTCGGGCTTCAGGCCCGGTATCCCGATGTCCCGATCACGGGTGGGCTGGCTTCCGGGCTGGTCCGCGAGCGGGTGTCGTGCGTCTTCTTCGACGATCGTGTGTACGACGAAGGCGGGGTCGCGCTCGGTATCGGCGGTCCTTACGCGCTCGAGCCGTCCGTGGCCCAGGGCTGTGATCCGGTCGGCGAATCGTGGACGATCACCGCGGCGGAGCACAACCAGTTGATCGGCATCTCGGGCCGTCCGGCGTTGGACGTGCTGCAAGCCACCGTCAACGGCCTCCCTCCCCAGCAGCGCGCCCGGGCCGCGAACAACCTCGTCGTCGGCCTGGCCGGCGATGAATACCGGGACGCTTACGGGCGGGGCGATTTCGTGGTCCGCGGCATCCTCGGCATCGATCCCAAACGCGGCTCGGTCGCCATTGGCGGGGTGCCGCAGGTGGGTCAGACGGTCCAGTTCCAATTGCGCGATGCCCACGTCGCCGAAATGGAGCTGGAACGCGTGGCGCGCCAGCTCGCGTCGTCCGGAGAATCGGGATCGATCGTCGGCGTCCTGGCCTGCACCTGCAACGGCCGGGGCGAGGCGTTGTTCGGAACGCCCAATCATGACAGCGGCGTGATCCGGGCGGCGTTGCCAGGTACGCCGATCGCCGGAGCCTTCTGCCTCGGCGAGATCGGTCCGCTCGGCGGCCAGACCGTGCTGCACGGGTTCACCGCCACCTTGGGCGTGCTCCGCCACCTGCCGGGACGGAGCGACGGAGCCGTGGATGAAACCGGCTGAATACGATCTGGAGCGAACGTATTGGCGTGTGTCTATATCTCGGGTACGATGCGGCCATGAAGACGAGCTTGCCCGTGATTCAGTCCCACAATTGTTGTGAACCGCCGACAATTCCGGCGCCTCCGCCCGAGCTTTCGGACGAGCACCGCCAGCGCGTGTTGGCGGTTTTCAAGGCGCTGGCCGATGGGACGCGGTTCGATGTCTTTCGTCTCATCGCCGCGCAGGGCGAACCGATCTGCGCCTGCGATATCGTCGACCAGTTCGCGGTTAGCCAGCCGACCATCGCCCATCACCTCAAGGTGCTGCGGGAAGCGGGCCTGGTGACAGTGTCACGGCGGGGCGTCTGGGCGTGGTACGCCGTCGATCCAGCCGGGCTCGGCCTGCTCGACACGCTGCCGGGGCTGTTCGCGACATCGGGGAGCGTCCTGGCCCTGGCCGGGTGATCTTTTTTCGGCGTGAGATATAGACCGATGTCTATGTATAGGGAGAAAACGTCATGGATCGTTCTGAATATCCGGTGGTCGTCATCGGCGCCGGTCCCGTCGGATTGGCGGCGGCGGCGCATCTGGTCGAGCGCGGCCTCGAACCCCTTGTGCTCGAACGGGGCGAGGGCATCGGGGCCAGCGTGGCCGGGTGGAGCCACGTCCGCTTCTTCTCGCCCTGGCGCTACTCGGTCGACCGCGCCGCCGCCGACCTCCTGGCCGGCAGCGGCTGGATCGCCCCCGAACCGGACACGTACCCAACCGGGGCCGACCTGATCAGCCGCTACCTGCAACCGCTGGCCGATCACCCGGCGCTGCGGCCGCACATCCGGCTCGGGAGCGAGGTTGTCTCGGTCACACGCGACGGCTTCGACAAGATGAAGACGCCAGGCCGG
>JBGTNF010000441.1:0-3528 GCA_041743205.1 Thermomicrobiales bacterium
AGTTCCAGTGGTCCTGGGTGTCGACCACGATCAGCCCGGTCACCGCCGAGGCCGAGACGGCCGTGAAGAAGGCGTCGATCGGCGGGGTGGATTCCCCACTCTCGGTGGTCCACGGCAGCGCCAGCAGGAGCGACCCGATCATCACCAGCACCGTGAACGCCAGCACGAACCGCTTAGCGTGCAGGCTCGCATTGGGCGCTTCGGAGCGTCGGCGAGGGTGGCCATCGTCGCGTCGTCGATCGGGTCGGCGTCCTCGATCACGGCCAGCAGGTTGCCTTCGAGCGGCCTGGCGGCAAAGACATCGACGAGCGTGAAGAGCGTTTCGATCATGGGAGCTCCAGTATTCCGCCAACTCCGGCTAGCCGAGCCGGATCGAGGCTTCCGGGTAGCGGTAGCGGACCTGGTGCCGGCGACGTTGAAGCGCGTAGACGGCGGTCAGTGGCCCGAGCCGGCCGATGTACATGCCGATGCAGAGGATGACCTTGCCGGCGTTGGAGAGCTCGGGCGTGATGCCGGTGCTCAGCCCGACCGTTGCCATCGCGCTCATCATTTCGAACATCATCGGCAGGAAGCCGAACTCCTGGCCAGCCACGACGTCTTCCGAGATCGCCAGTCCCAGGGTGAGCATGAAATGCGCGAAGAGGAACAGGGTGGTGATCGCCATCGCCCGGAACACGAGCGGGGTGGTAATCCGCCGGCCGAACGCCTGGGTTTCGTTCTGGCCACGCACGGTGGAAAGGACCGTCAGGACGAGGATCGCAACGGTCGCCAGCTTGATGCCCCCAGCTGTCGACCCGGACGCACCGCCGACCAGCATCATGCCCATGGCGAGGAACAGGGTGGCCGGGTGCAGATCTCCCAGGCCAATCGTGGCGAATCCGGCGGTGCGGGTGGTCGTGCTTTGGAACAGGGCGGTCAACGGCCGCGCGACGGGATCGATCTCCGCCATCGAGGCCGACCATTCGACGGCGAGGAAGAATGCCGCGCCGCCGATCAACAGCACCGCGTTCGTGATCAACACCAGTTTGGTGTCGAGCGCGAGGTTGGTCCAGCGCCGTTTGGTCGCGACATCGTTGAAGACGACGAAGGAAATGGCGCCCGCCTGGATGAGGAGAATGACGACGCCGCTGATCCAGGTCGACTCGGCGTAGCCGGCGAGCGACACGAACCCACCTTCGAGATCGAACCCGGCGTTGCAGAAAGCCGAGATCGCGGTGAAGGTGCCGTGCCAGAGCGCTTCGTGAAACGGCTTGTCCCGCAGGAAGCGGATGGTCAGCACCAGCGCGCCAAGCGCCTCGGCGACGACGATGAACCGCAGGATTCGCTTCGAGAGCGTGGTCGCCTCGCTCAACGAAAGGGTCGGCGCGCCATCCTGCAACATCAGTGAATCGCGCAATGACCCGCTGCGCCGGAGTGATGCCAGCACCAGCGAAGCGCCGACCATGAAGCCCAGCCCTCCCGCCTGGATAAGGACCAGGATGACCAGCTCGCCGAAGAAGTTCCAGTGGTCCTGCGTGTCCACCACGATCAGGCCGGTGACGGCCGACGCGGACACCGCCGTAAAAAAGGCGTCGATTGGGGGGGTGGCCTGATCGCTCTCGGTCGTCCAGGGGAGGGCGAGGAGCACGGAGCCAGCCAGCACGAGCAAAGTGAACGCGAGGAAGAAGCGCTTGGCGTGCAAGCCAGCGTGAGGAACCTCGGCGCGTTCCCGCGGTTCCGGCAAGGTGAGCACTTGGGTGGCGTCGACCCGTCGCCGGACGACCTTGTTGCCGGGAAGCCGTTTGCCACTGGACCTGTCCACGGATCTCCGTTCCTAGGCGAGCGGCGATGACAGGCGGCGCGCGCGTTGCGTTTCGGGGTCGTGTTCCGCGAACGTCTCGATCTCGGCGTCGGCGCCGACGATGATCAACTCGTCGTTGACCTGGATGATTTCCTGGAAATGGGGCACGGTGATGAGCTGGTTGCCGCGTTTGATCATCAGCACGTTGAGCTTTTGGGTCTGGTCGCCAAGCGCCTCCGTGATCGTGTGGCCGATCAGGTTGGCTGGCGCCGTGAGTTTGGCGATGCCGGCGTTGGCGGAGAGCGAGAGGTAATCGTTGACGTGGCGCACGCTGATCGAGTGAGCCAGCCGGTTGCCGGCATCGAGCTCGGGGAAGACGATCCGGTCGGCGCCGACCTTGCGCAGCAACTCGCCGTGCAAGGTCGATTTCGCTTTGGCGACCACCCACGGCACCTTCATCTTCTTGAGCAGCAGGGTGCTGAGCACGCTGGATTCCAGGCTTTCGCCCTGGGCGACGACGGCCACGGCGGACTGATGGATGTTGAGCTGCTGGAGGAGTTCCTCGTCCGTGCCATCGCCCTGGGCGGCCAGCGTCACATAGTCCGAAGCGTCCTGGATCTGCTTCTCGCCGCGGTCGATGGCGGTCACTTCGTACCCCAGTTCGTGCAGCGTTTTCGCCACGCTGGTGCCAAACCGGCCCAGGCCAATCACGGCCACGCGATCTTCCGCAACGCTCCGCCGAATGGAATCCCGCACGCTGGGCCCTGTCCTTCCGCAACCTCTCGACTGGCTGTCGCCTGAGGTCGGTACGGGTCGAATCGAACGCTTCGCACGATTGTACGCCGACCGGGCCAGCCGGCTGACCGTGGTCTACACTTCCCTTTGGTTAGTACTGTGGTCTTGCGGGCGACGTGCCCCAACCTGGGACGCCAATCAGGAAGGAACATTCAATGCAGCGTTACGCCGGGCAATCCAACATCCAGGCTGCCAGACCGGTGGCCCCCACCACCCGGATCGGGCACGTCCACCTCAAGGTGGCCGATATCGACCGCGCGCTCGGTTTCTACCATGACGTGCTCGGCTTCGACTCCGTGATTCGGATGGGCAACTCGGCCGCGTTCCTCTCGGCCGGCGGGTATCACCACCACATCGGCATGAACACGTGGGAAAGCCTTGGCGGGCAACCGCCGGCGCCGGGCACGACCGGGCTCTATCACACCGCCATCCTCTATCAGGAACGCGCGGAACTGGCGGACGCAGTGAGGAGGTTGATCGCGGCGGGGATCCCGATCGGCGGCGCCTCCGATCACGGGGTCAGCGAGGCGATCTACCTCGACGACCCGGACGGCAACGGCGTGGAACTCTACTGGGACCGCCCCCGCGAGGAGTGGCCGCTCGACGCTGACGGCAACCTGACGATGTTCACGAAACGCCTCGACATCGAGGGCCTGCTTGCGTTGCCGGAACTTGCCTGACGGCTGTGCTTGTCCAACCCATGGTTGGCCGCATTGCCAGCCAGGTTACCCGATGCTGCACGCAGGCAATGACCGGTTCTGGTTCTCACCAGAACGCACTTAATCGTTTGGCTCTGAGACAGACGACGTCCCCGTTCGTTGCGAAGTAGCCTGGGAGAGCAAGAAGAATCCAACACTCCCGGCAACGATGGAAGCGGCCAGGATACCAACCTTCGCCGAGGCAAGAAGGCTGGCATCCGTGAAGGCTAGGTCCGCGATGAACAGGGACATCGT
>JBGTNF010000442.1:0-11847 GCA_041743205.1 Thermomicrobiales bacterium
TACTGCCTGATTGGTGGCTCCAGCTCCTATCGCCTGCACCTCAGCGCGACCCGCTTCGCGCACCACACCGGCAATTGCGCCAGCGACCGCGCTGGGCCGCGACCGGGCCGACACCTTGAGCACTTCGCCGTCCGAACCGACGATGACGCCTTCCACGCCAAACTCGGTCCGAACCTGACGATTTGTGTCGAACGACGGCGCCAACGTCACATCGGATTGGACGATCGGTTCCGGAGCGTGAACGATTGGCATCGGGGACGTCTCGAACGTCGGGCTTTCCCACGTCGATTCGCCGATCGATACCGGCGCACTGTTGCTATTGAACTGGGCGTGGTCCTGGTCGGGTTCCGACTCGTCGACCTGCGGTTCGTGTGAAAGCGTTTCGACCGGGGCCGTGTCATCGGCGTCAGGCGGGAAACGCGAACCCTCGGGATCGATCTTGATTTCTCGAAGGTCGAGATTGCTTAAGAACCGGTTCATTCGTGCGGTCTCCCCTGGCCTGTCCCCACCACCGCGTGGCCGAGTACATGATTGCGTCGATGCATTGGCCCCACGCGTACTCGCAACCTCACGGGGGACGACTGTTCAAGGGCGTGGATGCTCGATTGGATGGTTGCTGGCCGCAGGTCGGCCGGTTCGAGATCTGGCGGGGAAACCCTCGCTCCCCAGGACGCGATCCACGTCACGACGGTTCGACCCCACGCCAGCAGAAACCGCACCGGATAGTCCAAGCCACCCTGCTGCCTGGGCACAAGTCTACGATACATTCACGGCCCATGGCGGAATTCCGCGATTGCGATGCGGCCGAGGCTTTCGCAAATTGCGATCGGCACGCAAAACGCGGGCGAATCGTTCCAACTGGAACGATTCGCCCGCGTTAGGACATACGTGGCAAAGAGCCGGCCGACCCGCTTAGCGAGCGTAATTGACTGCTCGCGTTTCCCGAATCACCGTCACCTTGATCTGTCCCGGGTACTCCAGGGTTTCCTCGATCTTCTTGACGACATCCTGGGCGAGCCGGGTGGCTCCGAGGTCGTCGATCGAGTTCGGCTGGACCAGGATGCGCACTTCGCGCCCGGCCTGGATCGCAAACGATTTCTCGACCCCATCGAACGAATTCGCCACGCCTTCGAGCGCTTCGAGCCGCTTGATGTAGGTCTCCACCATCTCGCGGCGGGCGCCGGGCCGGGCGCCGCTGATGGCGTCGGCCGTTTGTACGATGAACGCTTCGATGGTTTGCGGTTCTTCCTCATTGTGATGCGCCGCGATGGCATGCACGATCTTCGAGGACCGGCCCAATCGCTTGGCGATGTCAGCGCCGATCAGGGCGTGCGGACCTTCGACCTCGTGATCGACGGCCTTGCCGATGTCGTGCAGCAGGCCGGCGGTCTTCGCGACATTGACGTCGGCGCCGAGTTCGGCGGCGAGGTTGGCGCAGATGACCGAAACTTCAAGTGAGTGGCCGAGCACGTTTTGGCCATAGCTCGTCCGGAACTTCAGACGACCAAGGAGCTTGATCAGGTCGGGATGCAAACCGGGCACGTTCGCTTCGTAGGCGATCCGCTCGCCCTCTTCACGCATGACCTGGTCCAGTTCGAGTTGCGTCTTGCTGACCACTTCCTCGATCCGGGCGGGATGGATTCGGCCATCCTGCAGCAACTTGGTGAGGGCCCGACGCGCGATCTCCCGCCGGACAGGATCGAACCCGGACACGGTGACCGCTTCAGGCGTATCGTCCACGATCAGGTCGACGCCCGTGGCGAGTTCCAGGGCGCGGATGTTGCGTCCCTCGCGGCCAATGATCCGGCCCTTCATTTCGTCGGTCGGCAACGGGACGACGGTGATCGAGGATTCGGCCACGTAATCGGTGGCGATCCGCTGGATCGTCGTCGCCAGGATCTTGCGGGACCGCCGGTCGGCGTCTTCCTTGGCGTCACGCTCGATTTCGTGGACCCGGCGGGCGGCCATGTTCCGGGCCTCGTATTCGACCAGGGCGACGAGTTCCTGTTTGGCCTCGTCGGAGGTCAGGCCGGCGACCCGTTCCAGTTCGGTCAGGTGCCGGCCACGTTCCTGTTCGAGCGCCCGCTCCTGGGTCACGCGTTCATGCTGGAGCTGCTGCTCCTGCTTGGCCCGCTCCTGGTCCCAGGTCTCCCGGGCGCGAGCCGTTTGTTGCTCCTGACGTCGAACGCCCTGTTCGCGCTGCTCCAGCGCCAGGGACTTCTTGTCGATCGTCTCTTCTTTTTGCTCGATGCGGCGTTCGATGCGCTCGCTCTCGCTCCGGCGTTGGTTCAACTCCCGGTCGAAATCGCCGCGCAATCGTAGCGCCTCATCCTTGTCAGCCAGGGCCGTTGCTCGCCGCGTGGTTTCAGCTTCCTCGATAATGCGATCCGCTTCGGCCTGCGACACCCGGACTCGTGATTGAGCCCGTTTGTCCAGCCAGAAGGACGTCGCGAGAAACGTGATACCAGCAACCAGCACGGCCCCGATGAGGTACATGAAAAACTCACCCATCGAGTCGCTCCTAGCGTCCTATCCCCCTGTTCAGCGGGGGTGATCAGTTGTTAAGGTGCGTACGAGGAAGGCAGCCGAAAACACGCCCAGGTTCAGCGCCCCTGGTCGTTTTTCCAAGTGACTACGCCAAATCCCCTACGGATGCGATGATACGTTTATGTCGCAATCGCCGTCAAGCGTCGACTCTTTCGTAGTCGGACTCGATCATGCGTACGTACGCATGATTGGGTCAGTTTCGGCCGTCTCGTCGGACCCGGATGCGCACGACCGGTAACCGGTCGTGATCCGACCCTGGCTTCGAAGACGCGTGCCCCGGAATGACCTTTGGGGAAGCGCCCGAAACGTTAAGCCGGAGCCAATTTCGACAAGGGCGGCCCAACGCTGGCAGAAGGAGCGAAGCCTGTGACCCACGACCAATCGGCTGATCCGCGGATCATCAACATCACCGGGCAGCACGCTGCCCTGGGTCCTGTCTCCCGTGATTTGCTGCCGTCGTTCACGCGGTGGATCAACGATTTCAATTCGCAGCAGCGAGTCGGACGCCCGATACCCGGGCCAATGACACGCGAGGCCGAAGACGGATGGTACGACTCGATCAGCACCGGCGACGATCGCCTGACCTTCGTCATCCGGGAACGGGACACGCTGGCGGCAATCGGCTCGGCCGGCCTGCACGGGCTGGACCTGCGCAACCGCAGCGCCAGTTTCGGAATCACGATTGGCGAGCCATCCGCGCGAGGCAAAGGCTACGGGACGGAGACGACGAGCCTGATGCTCGATTACGCCTTCACGATGCTCGACCTGCACTCGGTGAACCTGACGGTGGCCGGGTTCAACCTGGCCGGTCAAAAAGCCTACGCCCGGGCCGGATTCAAGGAATGCGGCCGGTTGCGGGAGCGGCTCCGGTTCGCGGAGCAGTGGTGGGACCAGGTCTACATGGACTGCCTGGCCCATGAGTTCGAGAGCCCCGTCCTTGCCAGGGTGGTCACACCAGACTGACGGGCGCCAGCAGGGTATGCTGGACGCGTCACGGCCACCGGCCGGCAGGGGAGGAATGGGTCAGATGTCGAGTTCGCGCTCCAACACGCATGGCGGCAACGCCAACAACCCGGGTGGGGACACGCCGAGCGGCGATGTTGCCCTGCTCATCGACTATGAGAATCTCCAGATCAGCCTGCGCCGGCTGTTCAACGTCACCACGCCGCAGATGTCGCTGATCGTCCAGGAGGCGCAGGAGCACGGGCGTCTCGTGCTGGCCAGGGCTTACGCGCCGTGGACCTCGCCCGACCTGGCGATCGACGCCGAGAACCTGTATCGCCAGGGCATCGAGCCGATCTACGTGCCATCCCGCAAGAACAGCGCCGACGTGCGGCTGGCGGTGGACGCCGTGGAAACGGCCGTGGGGGCCTCCAACATCGCCACGTTCGTCATCGTGACCGGGGACGGCGACCTCATCCACCCGCTCAATTTCCTCCGCCAGCACGGGCGGAAAGTGGTGGTGATCGGGGTCGACGCGGCAATGAGCCGGATGCTCTCGGCCGCGGCGGACACAGTGTTGCTCTACGAGCGCGATCTCGATCCATCCGTTCGCGGACGCCGTCCGCAGCGCACGGCCAACCAGCAACAGGCGACGCCGGCCCCGGCGGTCGAGGAAGCGCCCGCCGTGAAGACGCTGACCCCCCTCCGCGACAGCCCGCCGGCGGACGAGGCCTACCGCATGGTCCAGGAGGCGCTGACGCGCCGCAGCGAAGGCGAGCCGGTCCTGTTCCAGGAGCTGGGGCACTGGCTTGGCCAGGATTTCAGCCTCAAGCCGAGGGCGTGGTACGGCGTGCCGTTCAGCACCTTCATGGAGGCCGCGGCGGCAGGCGGCTATGTCACCCTGACGGCGTCCGGCGGCAACAGTTACGCGTCGCTTCCGCACAGCTCGTCGACGATCGTCACGGACGAGCCGGACGACAACGACGAGGGGCAAGAGAACGAGCGAGACGACGACCCGGGACTGGACGTTCGCCTGGAGTCGTTGCGGCCCGAGGAGCAGCGGGACCTCTTCGCCGAAATGCGGCAACTGCAATCCACGAAGCGCGGCGGTTACCTGACGTTCAGCACGATCGTCAAGCACCTGCTGACCGCCAGCGTCCTGCCCCGGCTCAGCGAGGGCCAGATCCGGCGGCTCCTCAACGACCTTGCCAACCGCAAGCCGCCGATCCTCGTGCGTTCGCAACGGCGCAGCAAGGGACCGGCGGGCAACTCTTATTCCTACGCGGCGTTCACGCTCACGCGGGACGAATCCCTGCTCACTGGCGGAGACGACCCCGTCGACGAGTGATTTGGAATCCGGGCAGACCGTGAGCAAACTGGGTTGTGCGTAGGGGTCAACCTCCGTGTTGACCCGTGGTTGAAAGTCGCGAAGTGCCGGGCGATCACGGAGGATCGCCCTTACACAGGGACGGCTTATCCCAGTGTGTTCCTGCTTTTCACACTACACGCTGCCGGCGTGGATCCGGACGCTGACGGCGTGTTTCGCATCCAGACCGGACGGCAACGCGATCTCCAGCGCCTCCCCGGTGCGGTTCCACTCCAGTGAAATCTTCTCGTCGCGGCGCCCGGTGACCAGCTCCACGGCCGAGATGGATCCGCCGAGGTGGCTCGATCCTTCGGCCAGCGAACGGATCGCCAGCTTGCCATTCGCCGGAACTGCCAGGGCGGTGGCGTAGAGCACCGGGTAGGGTACGCCGTGGGAAAGCAGCTCCCGGGTGGTGAAGCGGATGTCGCCCGCTGTGAACGGCTGTCGTTTGGTGTCGGCAAAGGAACCCTCGACCACTTCGGTTGGCCCCTCGCCGAAGATCCGCCACGGCCGCGTGCCGTAGACCGCCTCGCCGCAGACGTAGAGCCAGCGGCCAATCTCGCGCAGGATTGCCTGGTCCTCGTCCGGAATCGAGCCATCGGCGCGGGGTCCGATGTTGAGCAACAGGGCGCCGTTCTTGCTCACGATATCGACCAGGTCGCCGATCAGGTCGCCCGGCCGCTTGTACTGGTTGTTCTCGGTGTAGCCCCAGGAGTTGATGGCGACGGCGGTGTCGGTCTGCCAGAACTCGTCGCGGATTTCGGCCAGCTGCCCGCGCTCGATATCGTAGACCGCGGTGTTGGGCGGGAACGCGTGGTGCTTGAAATTGATGGCCACGCCGCGATTCCATTCCCGGCCGCGGTTGTAGTAGTAGGCCGCGAACTGCTGGAGATACGGCGCGAAGACGGGCTGCTCGATCCACCAGTCGAACCAGAAGACCTGCGGCTCGTACTTGTCGACGATCTCGCAGCATCTGACCAGCCAGTCCTCCAGGAACTGGTCGTTGGGCGGCAGGTTTTCGGTCTGGGCCGGACCGTAGAAATCCGCGTAGCGCGGATCCTGGACATCGGAATCGAACCCCATTCCGCCATTCATGAACCACCAGTGCTCGGCCCGGTGACTGGAAACGCCGTAGACCATCCCCTGCTCGCGGACGGCGGTTCGCAGGTCGGCGATCAGGTCCCGGCGCGGTCCCATCTGCGCAGCGTTCCAGCGGGTGAATGCCGAATCGTAGAGCGGGAAGCCGTCGTGATGCTCCGCGGTCGGCATGACGAACTGGGCGCCGGCCTGGCGAAAGAGCTGGGCCCAGGCGTCCGGGTCGAATTTGGCGGCGGTGAACTGGGGAATGAAATCCTTGTAGCCGAACGTCGCCTGGTCGCCGTACGTTTGGCGATGGTGGTCGAACTCCGGCGAGCCCGGCTGGTACATGTTGCGGGGATACCACTCGTTGCCGAAGGCCGGCACGGCGTAGACGCCCCAGTGAATGAAAATGCCGAACTTGCTGTTCAGGTACCAATCGGGAATGGCGTAGGACTCCAGACCTTCCCACGTCGCGGCGTGGGGTCCCTGGCTGATGACGCGGTCGATCTCCGCGCGGTAGGCGCGTTTGGCCTCGAGCGTGCTGGTCACAATGTCCTCCCGGCGAGCCTACGGATTGTATACAGCAGACAATCTCGGAAGTATCTCCGGAGGGTTGGCGTGCCGCAAGTCCCAAGTGCCCATTTGCCCGCCGAGGAACAGGACCAGGTCGTCGAGAGCTCCGGCGATAGCCAGGACCAGCGAATTCGTGAGCCGTACTCTGGGCTCGAGGTGCATCGCCTTGACCGTGAGCCGCTTCGTCTTGCGGCTGAACGACGGGTCGAGCCGACCCACGATCCGGCCCCGGTGCAGGATGGGGAGGCTGTAGTATCCGTACTGACGCCGCGCCTCGGGCGTGTAGCACTCCAGACGGTAGTGGAAGTTCCAGAGCTGGAGCGCCCGGTCCCGGTTCCAGATCAGGTTGTCGAAGGGCGAGAGCAGCGTGGTCAGCACCGGCCGCAGGCGGCCGGCCCGGAGCCCTTCCAGCCGATCGACGAGCGCGGGATCGAGCCACATCGGCTCGTCGACGGCGGGCGACGCAACGCGGATCACCTCGCCCGATCGTTCCATCTCCGCCAGGATGAGGCGGCTTCGAGCCAGCGGCACGAACCCGGGACCGCCGGTACGAAAGTAGTCGGAGACCCAACGGGCCGTGCCGACGCCCAACGCCGACATTGCCTGGCGGACGAAACGGAGGTCTCGTTCCTCGTCGAGTATCGGCTCGGATTCGGCGAAACCGGGAATGACGCGCTCCGGAAGGTCGAAGACGCGCGAAAAGCCACGATCGCGCCGCCGCAGGACGATCTCCCCCTGCACCCAGAGTCGGTCGAGCGCCTGGCGCTCCGGTTTGAGCCCGTACCACTCCCACTGCGCCGCGCGACGGCCATCGTCGGGCCGGTCGAAATCGTGGGAACTGGTTGGCCCCCCGGCGGCTATGCGTTCCAGCACCCGATCCATCACCTGGCGATTTTCCGGTTCTCGGGACCAGGCTCCGTCGCGGCGCGCCTGGTTCATGTAACTCTTGAACAGGTGGAGCGATTCCACCGGGATGATCGCCGCAGCGTGGGCGAGGTATTCCGTAATCGCCAGGCCGGGATCGTAGAGCGCCTGGATCAACGCCGTATCGTAGGGGCCCAGGCGGCTCCAAAGCACCGTCTCGTGCGATCGCGAGATCACGCTGATGGTGTCCAGCTGGACGATGCCAAGACGGCGGATGGTGGCCAGGAGATCGGCCGCCGTCGGCTGGCGGCGAAACGGCCGGCGGTCGAGGCCGGTGGCGATGACCGCCAGCGACTGGGCCTCCCGCCGGCTCAGCAGGTATTCCGGACTCGTCACGCTTCCTCCTGCCGCCACCGATCGGTTCGATATCGTTGTGCATTTCGGAGCATACGGCGCCGTTCGGTCAGGAATCGTCCGCATTTCAGGACTGTCGCATGTTGTCATTCCGACGAAGGAGGAATCTTTACCCTGCCAGTGGGCGGACTCGAAGATTCCTCCTTCGTCGGAATGACAAACTGGCCTGGACGCGGGTTTCAAGATGTCGAGTGCGGCGCCACAGGTCGATCCAGGCAATTGCCGAGTGCTTGCGTCTCACCTCACCAGGGGCGGTTGAGCACGTGGCGTAGCCGGAGGTTCCAGGGGATGAACATCGCTTCGATCACCACTCGGCGCGAGAGCTTGCTCTTGCCGGCCACGCGATCGGTAAACGTGATGGGGATTTGCGTGTAAGACGCCTGTTTCTGGATCGCGCGGTACGTGGTTTCGATCTGGAAGCAGTAGCCGTCCGAATGGATCGATGTGAGGTCGATCTGTTCCAGCACGTGCCGGCGCCAAACCTTGAACCCGCCGGTCAGGTCGCGTACCGGAACGCCCAGGATCAGCCCCGCGTAGAAACCGCCAGCGCGGCTGATGAACTTGCGGTGCCACGGCCAGCCAACCGTTTCGCCGCCATCGATGTAGCGGCTGGCGAGCACGAGATCGTTTGACGTGGCGGCCGCGACGAGCCGGGCGAGGTCGGCCGGCTGGTGCGAGTGGTCGGCGTCCATCTGGGCGATCAGCAGCACATCGGAGGTTAGCGCGTGGAGCAACCCGGCCACGTAGGCGCGGCCGATGCCCTCCTTGCGGAGCCGGGTCAGGAGTTCGACCTGGCCTGGGAACTCGGCGGCCAGGCTCGCCACCACGGCACCGGTGCCGTCCGGCGAACTGTCGTCGACGACGAGCACGCGGTAGGCAGTGCCAAGTTCCAGCACGTCGCGGATCACGCGCTCGATGTTCTCGCGTTCGTTGTAGGTGGGAATGACGACGGTGACCGGCGTTTCGATCGCGCCTGGGCCACCGGTGCTGATCGAGGTCACGACTCCGTGTCGCCTCGGCCACGAGACAGCAGAAACTGGACCTGCACCAGCAGCGCGTCGACATCGAACGGCTTCGAGAGCAGGGCGTCCGCCTCGAGCTCCTCAGACCGGTCACGCAGGGTGCGGCTGGCCGACATCGCGATGATCGGCAGGTTCACGGTTTCGGCCTCCTGCCGGAGACGGGAAATGAGCGTGCCGCCATCGACGCCAGGCAGCATGATGTCCATCAGGATCAGGTCGGGCTTCCAGTCCCGGGACATCATCAGCCCTTGGGCGCCATCGGGCGCGACAGCCACGGTGTGGCCTTCGCTCCTCAGCACGACCTCGATCAATTGCGCCACATCGGGCTGATCTTCGACTACCAGAATACGCGAACCCACCGCCTGCCCGTCCTTCATGTGGCCCAATACTCACCGACCCTTTCGACACTTATAGCATAGTTTGCGATGGATGTACGAACACACTGTCAACCGATGCTCTTAACGCCGACTCACACTAGGGCCGCACTTCGGGGCCTCAGACATCGAACCTAACGCCGAGGATCCAGAACGGTTCAAGGCCGTGCGTCGCTTGGGGGCCGTCAGGCGAACGTGTCTTCCAGATCGGCGCCGAGCGCAGTCAGTTTCTCGACGAAGCGGGCGTAGCCGCGGTGGATGTGATAGACGTCCAGCAGTTCGGTCTCGCCATCCGCGACGAGGCCGGCCAGGGCCAGGCCGACCGCCGAGCGGATATCGAGCGCCGTGACCCTGGCGCCGTGGAGTCGGGCTGGGCCACGCACCTCGGCTGACGTGGCCAGATACTCGTCGTTTGGCCCAAAACTCGCCACCTGTATGTCGGCGCCCATCCGGACGAGGTCCCGCGTGTAGCGCAATCGATCCTCGTACACGCGCTCGTGGACCTGGGACACGCCGTCCGCCTGGGTCAGGAGCGCGACGAAGGGCGACTGCAAGTCGGTCGGGAAGCCGGGGAATGGCAGGGTCTGGATATCGACCGCCCGGAGCGGGCCGGCGCGGCGAACCAGCATCTGGTCGTCGCGTTGCCAGACATCAACTCCCATTTCTAGCAGCTTCTCGGTCAGCGGCACCATGTGGTGTTCGACGACGCCATCGATCGTCACCTCGCCGCCGGTCATCGCCGCGGCGATGGCGAACGTGCCCGCTTCGAGCCTGTCCGGCGGCACGATGTCGGAGGCCCCGTGCAAACGCTCCACTCCCTCGATGCTGATGATCGGCGAGCCGAGACCGGTGATCCGCGCCCCCATCCGGCTGAGGAAGTTCCCCAACCACACCACCTCGGGCTCGGCTGAGGCATTGACAATCACGGTCCGGCCCGTTGCCAGGGTCGACGCCATGAGCAGGGTTTCGGTGCCGGTGTGACTCGGGTAGTCCATGTAAATGCGCGCGCCGCGCAGCTTTTCGGCCCGGGCACGAATGCCCTGCTGGTCGACCACAACCTCGGCCCCCATTCGCTGGAAGCCGCGCAGGTGCATGTCGATCGGGCGCTTGCCGATATCGTCGCCGCCGGGCATCGAGAACGAGATTTCCCCGCACCGGGCCAGGATCGGACCAGCCACGACGACCGAGGCCCGGGTGGCGTTGAAAAGATCCTCCGGGGCGTCGGTGCGGTTGATTTCCGCCGCCTGGACCGTGACCCGTTCACGCGCCTGGTCGATCTCGACCTTCGCTCCGAACGTCCGCAGCAACTCGGCGGTGGAGAGGACGTCGGCGAGCATTGGCACGTTGTTGAGCACTACTTCATCCGCCGTCAGCAGCGTGGCGGCCAGGGCCTTGAGCGCGGCGTTCTTGGCGCCACTAATCGACACCCTGCCGTGTAGCTGGTTATGTCCACGAATCTTCAACACGCGCTGGCCGCCGCCGGTCGAGACTGGCGCAGATTCGATCGTAGGCGTCGGTTGGTTCATGCAAGAAAACTCCCAGGAATGGCAGGACGCGTCGAGTCGAATCAGCCGGAAATTAACCGCCTCTGCAGAATCCGTAGGGGAGGGCTAGCAGACCGAGAACGACATCGTCGCTACCCCGTACCGCCCGCGTATGCCCTTCCGCGTGGCTCGCGTCACACCATCGCGTTATTTCCATCTGGTCGGAAGGGAGGCATTCGGGAGGGCATACGCGAGCAAGATCTCGTCGCGAAGACTCCGTACGCGGCTCGATAGCCCTCACCTACATGGCCGGAAGAGTCAGCAATTCGCAGACATTCCTGGCGCTGAGGTGCGGTGAGCAGTATAGCTGGGACGCAAAAACGGATGCCGGCGATTAGCGCCAGCATCCGTTTTCTCGAGATCGCGCGTGGTTCCCGCCAGAATATTACGACCGGTTTCGCCGCCGCTGGCCGATGCGTTCCCGCACGGCGGCGCGGCGCAGCGAGGCTTCGACTTCGGCAAGGTCCGCCACTGCCTCACGGTTGAGGAGGGCGGTTTCCGCCAGCTCCCGGGCGCTCGACACGCGTTCGAGATCGATCTCACTGGCGCGTTCCGCCGAATCAGCGAGGATGATCACCTTGTCGTCGGTGACTTCGATGAATCCGCCGAAGACGGCGAAGTACTCTTCGTCGCCGCCGTGACGGATTTTCATCTCCCCCTGGGAGAGAATCGACACGAGCTTGGCGTGGCCCGGCAGGATTCCCAGGGCGCCCTCCGCGCCCGGCGCCAGCACGGAATCGACCCCATCCTGGGAATAGACGATACGCTCACCGGTGATGATTTCGACGGTCAATTTTACCATGGCGGCTTCTCCTTGGCTTATTCGAAGTCGGGCTGGTCAATGATGGTTCCGTGCCCGGCGAGTTCCGGCCGGACAACAGATTCGACCAGAATATGGGTTGCCAGGGCCAGTTCCCGGTCGAATCAGGTCCGCCCCTACGGAGAAACCGAATCGGTCAACGTCACGGCGATGCTCACTAACGGGCCGCCGCCATCTTCTCGGCCGCTTCGACGACTTCCTCGATCGCGCCCTTGTACATGAAGGCCGCTTCCGGCAGGCCGTCGTGCTTGCCTTCGAGGATTTCCTTGAAGGAGCGGACCGTGTCCGCCAGCGAGACGAA
>JBGTNF010000443.1:0-4246 GCA_041743205.1 Thermomicrobiales bacterium
GGCCAAGATCTGCGCGACCGGCGCCTCGGCCAATATCTATATCAACCTGATCGACCGCGACACGCCGGGCACCGTGGCCGAGGAGGACTACGACGCGGTCCGGCAGCAGATCGTCGACGCCTTCACCAACCTGACCGACCCCGACAACCCGGACGCGACGGTGGTGGACGAAGTCTTCCTCAAGGAAGACATCAACGACGCGCTCGGCGTCAACGCCGTCCATCCCAGCCGGACCGGCGACGTGGTCGTGATCCTCGCGCCGCCCTACCAGTTCGACGCAGCGGCGCCGGGCGTGGCGATCTCGCCGTCCACCTTCTTCGGGCAGCACGGCTACATGCCGGACCTGGTCGACCTCGACGCCAACATCAACCTGCACGGAACGTTCATTGCTGGCGGCCCGGCGTTCCTCACGGGTGAAACGCTGCCGGACGTGCGGGCGATCGACGTGGCGCCGACCGCCGCCTTCCTGATGGGCATCCCAGGGCCGGCCAACGCCAGCGGCGCGATCCTCTACGACGGCCTGGCCAACGGCGATGCCCTCACCGAGTTGACGATCGTCTCGTTCAGCGATTACCACGCCCAATTCGCGCCGCTCTCCGGCTCGCCCGACAGCTTCGACGATGAAGACGCGCTCGGCGTCTCGGCCCAGCTTGGCGGCGCGGCCTACCTCTACCCCTGGTTCCAGCACTTCCTTGGGGAGGCGCAGGGCCCGTCGCTCCTGCTGACGGCCAGCGACATCATCGGGGCCACGCCGCCGCTCTCGGCTTTCTTCGACGACATGCCGGCGATCGAGATCATGAACGCCTTCGGCCTCGACGCCGCCGCCATCGGCAACCACCACTTCGATATCGACTACCAGTGGTTCATCGACTTGATGCCGCAGGCCGACTACGCGTCGCTCGGCGCCAACATCGTGCTCGGCGACGAAGGCACGCCGATCGCCCTGCCGGTCGATGGCGCGACCCCGCAGGCCGACACCGGCGCGCCGTGGGCGCCGACCACAACCTTCGAGCTGGACGGCGTCACCGTCGGCGTGATCGGCATCACCACGCTGGACACGCCGCTCGTGACCCGTGAAGGCGCGCTCGGCCCCTACGTGATGCTGGAGCCGGTCCCGGTCGTCAACCAGTCCGCGGACGAACTCCGGGCCCAGGGCGCCGACATCGTCGTGGTGCTGGCCCATGAAGGCGCCACGGCGGGCACGCTGAGCGAACCGACGGGCCCGATCGTCGACATCGCCGACGCGTCAGTTGGCGTCGACACGATCCTCGGCGATCACTCCAGCCAGCAGGTGCTCTCGCTCCGCGAGAACGGCACGCTCCTGACCCAGAACCCCGCCCGCGGCTACTCGCTGACGCGGACCCGGATCGTCACCGACACGGAGTCTGGCGCGGTCGTCTACAAGACGGCCGACTACCACCTGCCGTGGAACATCAGCGTCGAGCCGGACGAGGCGATTTCGGCCCGGCTCGATGAGCTGACCACCGATATCCAGCCAATCCTTGGCGAGCAGGTCGGCGTCGCCGGGGAACCGATCCTGCGCTCCGACAACTGCGGCGGGGAGACCGGGCGGCTCTGCGAATCGCTGATCGGCAACGTGGTCACCGACGCGATGCGCTTCACCTACGACGCCGACTTCGCGATCACCAACTCGGGCGGGATCCGGGCCGACCTGACCTGCCCCGGCGAGGACAACCCGGATGACTTCTGCGCCGCCGACCTCGAAGCGAACGCGATCACGCGGGGCCAGGTGCTGGGCGTGCTGCCGTTCGGCAACGTCGCGGTTACGATCGACATCAACGGCGCGGAACTGAAGGACCTGCTCGAAGCCGGCCTGGTGGCCTCGCCTGCCGAGTACGGCGGGTTCCAGCAGATGTCGGGCCTGTGCATCACCTACAGCACCGACCTCGAACCGGGCTCGCGGATTACCAGTGCGGTCCGCCAGGCCGAAGACGGCTCCTGCACCGGCGAGGCGATCGACCTCACGGAGGCCTCGACGTACACCGTGATCACCAACGACTTCAGCGCCAGCGGCGGCGACGGCTACCCGAATTTCTCGGAGCGGATGGTGACGCTCGGCATCCTCGACGAGGTGGTTGCCGGTTACCTGGCGGGCGACACCGAGGCGCTGGCGGCCGGCGACCCAATCGCCCCGACCATTGAAGGGCGGATCACCTGCGAGGGGCCCGACTGCCCGACGCCGGTGACCGTGCCGCAACTGCACATCGTCACGTCACAACGCGGAACGGCCCGGGCAATGTGCCTGGGCCGTTACGTTGCAGATGTTACGCCATTCCGTAGGGGCGGACCTTGTGTCCGCCCGTGTTTTCGCGAAGCCCAACGTGCCCCTTTTCAACCCTCCGGGCGGACACAAGGTCCGCCCCTACCTGCGTCGATCCGGGTAGTGGCCGCCTTGCCCCGTTGGATGTGGCGGCCAACGATACCCGGTGGTTGCGCGGGCGGAGCAAGCTCCGCAGCCGTACAAATTTGAAGTCCGATGTCGACCGTTGGTCTATTGCGCCATGCGCTCCGCGTTGCGGAGGGCGGTTGTGATGTCGCCCAGGATGTCGTCCGGGTTCGGCGTGTCCTGC
This sequence comes from Thermomicrobiales bacterium, assembly GCA_041743205.1. GTDB lineage: Bacteria > Chloroflexota > Chloroflexia > Thermomicrobiales > UBA6265 > JACCYX01. The sequence continues at coordinate 2,592 of JBGTNF010000443.1, forward strand.
TCGGTCACGTACCACTCGACGCCGGCCGCGCGAGACGCGGCAAGGATGGCGTCCCAATCGAGCGTGCCTTCGCCGAACGGGACGTCCTTGCCGGAGGTGAGATCGTTCAGGTTCCCGTCCTTGAGGTGGACGAGGCCGATGCGATCCGGGTTGCCGGCGATCAGTTTCGCCGGCTCCTCGCCGCCGACGGCCACCCAAAAGGCGTCGAGCTCGAAGTGCACCAGGCCCGGCGTGGTGATCTCGACCATTTGGTCGAACACGGTTTTGCCAGTGGCCGATTTGGTGGTGAACTCGAAGTCGTGATTGTGGTAGCCGAACTTGAGTCCGGCTTCCCCGAGCCGCGCGGCGAAGCCGTCGAACTGGTCGGCGATGCCCTTCAGCGATTCCTCGGAGCGGTCGTCCGGCGCGACCCAGGGCACGATGCCCCACCCGGCGCCGATCGTCTGCAAGTCCTCGATCACCCCATCGAGCCGAGTCTGGAATTCGCTCAACGGCACGTGCGCGCTGGACGCCGTCAGGCCGTGAGTGTCGAGCAGCGTCCGCAGGTCGGCGGCCGAGGCGCCGTTGAAGCCGGCGAACTCGACGGCCTTGTAACCGGCCTCGGCGACCTGGCCAAGCGCGGCGTTCCAATCGTTCGCGGTGATGCTGCGGATCGTGTAAAGCTGGATCGAGATCTGGTCCTTGCGCATGGTGTGCCTTTCGGGTGCGGGGTGACGACGGGCCGGGCGACATTCGGAACAGCACGAGTACAGGAGAAATTGGGCCCAGCGAGAAAGGGCCGAGACAAGCTCGGCAACCCTACGAACCCGAGCAGACCGCCTCCCAACCGTCATGTCTCGCAGCCCGCAGGGGCAGTTCGGAATGACAAATGGTTGTAGATGCATTTACCGGGATTAGCACCTTAGAACGTCGTCGTGAGGTCCACCGGGTTGCCGGTTTCGGCACTGGAGACGGCGCCGTTCATGATCTCCAGCACGTGGGTCGCATGCTCGGGCGTTAGGGCGTTCGGCGTGCCGTTCTCCAGCGCGTCAAGGGCGTGCAGGATGCCCGATTCCAGGATGCCGCCGATCGGCAGCGGGTTCGGCGTGGGGACATCGTCCTGCCAACCCTCGCCAGCCCCGGCGGCGCTCTCGTCCCGGAAGTAGAAATCGGTCGAGCCGTTGCCATCGTACCACTGACGCAGCGCAATACTGGCCGAACCATGCGTGCCGTACAGTTCGAAGAAGGGCGCCTTGGAGGCCGGCACGGCGTAGGTGGTGAACAGGTGCCCGTACCTGCCGTTTGCGAATTCAAGGTTGATCGATAGCACATCCGGCGCCTCGACCGTGATCTTCTCGCCGAACATGCGCTCGATCAGGATCGTACGCTCCGGGTAGACGATCCCTCCTACCGCCTCGACCCGAGTCGCCGGTCCGAAGAGCCCCGTCATCGTGTGCAGCATGTAGACACCGATGTCGACGAGTGGTCCGACGCCCTTGCGATAGAACACCTTCGGGTCGCCCGAGTACGTGCGCCAGGTAGCCGGTCCCATTCCGCCGATATGCGCCTTGATCGTGTGCGCATGGCCGAAATCGCCGCTGTCGATCCGCTCCTTGATGTAGAGCATCCGGGCCGTCGTCGTCGTCGACGGCGCCACGAAGAGCGTCAGCCCCTTG
>JBGTNF010000444.1:0-2478 GCA_041743205.1 Thermomicrobiales bacterium
GAAGATGCGGGGCCCGCAAACCTCGGCGGTGCTCGGCGCCCAGCTGGGCATCACCGGCGAGGCCGCGCGCCAGCAATTGCTGCGGCTCGAGGAGCAGGGTCTCGTACTCTCCCGATCGGAAATTCGCGGCGTCGGGCGCCCGGTTGCGATGTGGCATCTGACCGAGGCGGCCGAGAGGCGCTTCCCCGACGCACACGCCCAGCTCACGGTCGACCTGATCGGCACGATGCGATCCGAACTCGGGCAGGCGGCAGTGGACACCATCATCGCCGCCCGCGAGCGGGACACCCGAATTGCCTACGGGCAGGCGATGGCCAGCGCCACGTCCCTGCCGGAGCGAATCGCGACGCTGGCCGATGTGCGCTCCCGCGAGGGGTACATGGCGGAGTGGGCCGAGGCGGCCGACGGCTCCTACCTGCTGATCGAGAACCACTGCCCGATCTGCGCCGCCGCCGTGATCTGCCAGGAGTTCTGCCGGGCCGAACTGAATGTCTTCCGCGAGGTGCTCGGCCCAGACGTCCGGATCGAGCGCGAGGAACACATCGTGCAAGGCGCCCGTCGCTGCGCCTACCGCATCACGCCGGAGCCCGTCATTACCGCCGTCTCGTAAGGCTGCGGACCTTGTGTCCGCCCACGGTAACCAGGTCAGGCAGCATCCACCAATCCGTCATGTCGAGCGCCAGCTCGACATCCCTGCGCGAAGCGCTTCCGCCGAAGGCGGACACCTGACGGGCCAACTCCTGGCGCCGGCTGCGCCGTCGAGCGCTTCGCGCAGGGATTCCTCGCAAGCTCGGAATGACGATGTGGGGAACGGTCAGAAACCCGACGTATCACTGCCTCGACAATTCGACGCGCATGAAGCGCTTCTTGCCGGCCCGGAGCAGGACGGCGTCCCGACCATCGACCACGCCGCTGAACGGCGTGTCCACATCACTCACCTTGATGTCGTCGATCGAGAGCCCGCCCTGCTGGGCAAGGCGGCGGGCCTCTCCGCGCGACTTCGCCAGCCCGGCGGCAACGAAGGCGTCGGCAGTCGTGAACTGGTCAGTGAGATCGTCGGCCGCAATCTCGAAGGTTGGCACGGAGGCGTCGGCGGCGGAAACGGCTCCCCCAGCAAAGAGTGATTGCGCCGCCTCGCGAGCACGTTCGGCCGCTTCGGGGCCGTGCGCGAGCGATGTCGCCTCGAACGCGAGGGCGCCCTTCGCCTCGCGCAGCGCCTCGCCGGAGACGGACGTGAGGTCGGCGATCTCTTCTTCGAGCAGGAAGGTGAACTGGCGCAGGTAGGTCGCTACCATCGCGTCTTCGGTGTTCACCCAGTACTGGTAGTAGTCGTAAGGGGAGAACTGGTCCGGATCGAGCCAGACGCGGACGCCGGAACCGGTCTTGCCCATCTTCTCGCCGGAAGCGGTCGTGATCAGCGGCGAAACCAGCGCGAAGGCCTTGCCGCGGTCCGCCTTGCGGATCAGCTCGACCCCGGCCGTGATGTTGGTCCACTGGTCGGAGCCGCCCATCTGGAGCAGGCAACCTTCCTCGCGGGAGAGATGCAGGAAATCGTAGGCCTGGACCAGCCGGTAGTTGAACTCGACGAAGTTCAGCCCGGTCGTTTCGAGCCGGGTGCGGTACGTGTCGGTCGCCAGCATCTCGTTGACCGAGAAGTGGCGGCCAATGTCGCGCAGGAACGGGATGTAGTGCAGGTCGAGGAGCCAGTCGGCGTTGTTGAGGCTGAGCGCCGCCGGGTTGTCCCCGAACCGGCCGCCCTCGTAATCGAGGTACTTCTCCAGCTGGCGGCGGATGTTGCCCAGATTTTGTTCGAGATCGTCCAGGCCGATCATTTCGCGCGACGAGGTGCGCCCGGTCGGGTCGCCGACCATCGCCGTGCCGCCGCCGCCGAGCGCGATCGGGCGGTGCCCCATGCGCTGCAACGTGGCGAGCAGCATGATGCCGACCATGTGCCCGGCGTGCAGTGAGCTGCCAGTCGGGTCGAAGCCGATGTAGGCGGTGACTGGTCCGTTGTCGAACGCCGCGCGCAGCCCAGCTTCGTCCGTGATGTCGTGGACGAACCCGCGCTGGCGCAGATAGTCGACCGGGTTGACGCCCGCCTGACGGGCAACCTCCGGGGCGCTCAGTCGCGGGTTCGGCTGGTCGATCACGCTGGAGGTCGAGAGGGATTGGGTCACGGCTACGTCCTGCAATTACGCTCGAAAGCAATGAACGGTGGCTCACGAACAGGAACCACCGCCATTGTACGGGACATTTCGGGCATTCGATCCTACTCGATGTCGCCGTCCAGCCACGCCTGGACGTAGCCCGGCAGCGTGGTCCAGTCGCCCTGGTAGAGCCAGGCGCCGCCGGCGGTGGGGTCGGCCCAGAGCTGGTCATCGATGTTGGTGAACGCCAGGCTCTCCGGCGCAAGGTCCGGCAGCAACCCAATCAGCCGGAGCTGGATATCGAGCGGGATGTCGGTGCGGACGGCGTTGG
>JBGTNF010000445.1:0-17556 GCA_041743205.1 Thermomicrobiales bacterium
CAAACCGCAACGCCCGCCGCAGGGCCTGGCGGCCCGGTTCGGTCCACGGCGTGCCCGACCGGGTTTGGTGGTGGAGGTCGGCCAGCTCCTGGTCGACTTTGCGTTGCTCCGACCGGGTCGTTTGGAGCCGACGGTCCAGGCTGCGGAAGTCTTCGAACGACTCGTCGAGGTCCCGGATTTCGTCCTGGCGGCCGTCGACGATACCCGCGAGCTCGCTTTCGATATCGAGGATGTCGTTTTCGATCAGCCGGATCCGCTGGCTGGTCTGGTACTGGGCCAGGCTCCGGCGCAACATCTGGCGCACGCGCTCGCCGAGCGGCGGGTCCCACAGGTTGAGCACCGTGTTGTAGCGGATCGCGAAGGCAGAAAGCACCGGGTGCAGCGGGCCGGTGGCGATTTCGAGGGCTTCCTTGAACGGGACCCACGGTGAATAGGGCACGACGACGTGACCGAACGCGTCCATTCCCCGCCGCCCAGCACGGCCGGACATTTGCTGGAACTCGTTGGGAATCAGCGGCCGTCGGCGCCGCCCGTCCCACTTGCTCATCCTGCCGATCACCACCGTTCTCGCCGGCATGTTCACGCCCAGGGCCAGGGTGTCGGTCGCGAAGACCACCTGCATCAGTCCCCGGCTGAACAGCACTTCGACCAGTTGCTTGAGCACCGGCAGGAGACCGGCGTGGTGGAAGCCGATGCCATGTCTGGCGAGCCGGCCGATGACCTGCACCTGTTCCAGTTCCCGGTCTTCGGGCCGCAGGCTGTCGTGATACGTCGTCAGGATGTGCTCGATCTGTTCGCGCTGGGCTGCGCTGACCAGGTTCGGGACCATCAGCGCCAGTTGTTCCGCGAAGGCCTGGCAATCGTTTCGGCTGAACAGGAAGTAGATGGCGGGGAGGAGGTTATCGGCGGCAAGGGCGTCGACGATTTCGCGCGGCTGCGGTTCGTCCATCGCCCGCGCGTCGCGGCCAGACGGCCGGCCCCGGTTGGGACGGCCCGGCTGGCGCCGAAGTTCGCCGCCGACTTTCGAGAAGTCCTTGATTGTACGCCCAAGGTGATCGATCACCATCGAGAGCGCGTCGTCATGGTAGTAGTACAGGGCCAGCGGCACGGGCCGCTGATTGTAGGTGATCAGTCGGATCTGGCGGTGGGTGCGCCCGATCCAGCCCGCGATCTCGCCGGCGTTGGTGACCGTGGCCGAGAGGCAGATGAGCTGGACGTGATCCGGGCAGAGGATGATCGATTCCTCCCAGGTGGTGCCCCGGTCGGGATCGGCGAGGTAGTGGATTTCGTCGAAGATGATGCACTCGACATCGTCGAGTTCCCACGGGCTTTGCAGCAGCATGTTGCGCAGGATCTCGGTGGTCATGACCAGGATCCGGGCGTCGCGGTTTTCCGACACGTCGCCGGTCAGCAGGCCAACGTCCTGCCCGTAGAATTGCCGCAGGTCACGGAATTTCTGGTTCGAGAGCGCCTTGATCGGCGCCGTGTAGAAGACGCGGCCCGTTCGCCGGAAGGCGTCGTAAATCCCGAACTCGGCGACCACGGTCTTGCCGGAACCGGTCGGCGCCGCGACCATCACCGAGTCGCCCTGGAGCAGGGTCCTGATCGCGTCGCGCTGGAAGTCGTCCAATGGGAAGGGATAGAGGACGGCGAACTGCTCGATGGCGGCGTCCAGGGCCCGGTCACCATCAGCGCTGGTCGCCCCTTCGAGCAATTCGATGGGCCCGGTCGCGAGGGAATTGGGGAGTGCGCCGTCGGGAATGTTGGGATACTCGTCGGAAGGGGAATGGGACACTCGGCCAGGGCTCCCGTGGATGCGGGCGCCGCATGCCACGTTGTCGCGGTTGATCTCAGCAGGGTGAACCATACCACCCGCGTTCGCCGGGTTGGTCGGAACGGATTCGTGAGAGAGGCGGCCCCTTGGCCGATCGGCACCTGCGGGTGAGGGATATTGGCGAGTTCGAGCTGATCGAGCGGCTGACGGCCGCCCTGCCCGCGCCGGCGCGGGCATCCGCTGAAGTAGGGCTGGGGATCGGCGATGACGCCGCAATCTGGCATCCGACGCCGGGCCGTTCGATCGTCGTCACCACCGACGCGCTGGTCGAAGGCGTCCACTTCCGCCTCGACTGGACGGACTGGAAGAGCCTCGGCCACAAGATGCTGGCCGTGAACCTTTCCGACATCGCCGCGATGGGCGCCCGGCCCCGGCTCGCCACGGTCGTCCTCGGGCTGACCGGATCCGAACGCGTCCTCGATGTCGAAGCGCTGTACGACGGGATGGGCGCGCTGGCCGCGATGCATGGCCTCGTGATTGCCGGCGGCGATGTCGTTCGCGTGCCAAACGACGTGACCTTGAGCGTGACCGTGTTGGGCGATGTCGAGTCTGGCCAGGCCATGACCCGATCAGGCGCCCAGCCCAGCGATCTGATCGTCGTCAGCGGCACGCTTGGGGCCAGTGCGGCGGGGTTGGCGTTGCTGGAACGAGAACAGGAGCCCGGGACGACCGGGCCGCTCTTGATTGCCGCCCACCTTCGGCCCAACCCACGGGTGGCGCTTGGCCTGATCCTCCACGACCACGGCGCTTCGGCGGCCATGGACCTGAGTGATGGCCTGCTTGGCGACCTGCCCAAGATTCTCGACGCCAGCGGTGTCTCCGCCAGCATCGAGATCGGGCGCGTGCCCGTGCTGCCATCGATTCGGGCGTTGTTCCCCAATGAGTCCGAGCAATTCGCCATACGCGGCGGCGAGGATTACGAGCTGCTGATCACGGTTCCTCCTGACCGCTACGACGCCCTCCAAACGAGCGCGGCTGCCGTTGGCGCCACGCTGACCGTGATTGGCCGGGTGCGTGCGGCAACCGGTTTGCCGGAACTATCGGTGCTTCGCCAAGGTGACCTTGTCGACGTCACGCAGGGCGGGTTCGACCACTTCGGGTGATCAGTCCGTTTTGATGGATACGCAACTCAAAGCAAACCCTGCAGACCTAGGTCCAAAGCCATCTCGACAGGCCACCGAACCACGGTTCAATGGACAACACGAGGTTGCACATTCCCGACCAGTTAAGTCATGATCATTCCGAGTGAAATGATCAGGTATGAGTCTGGTCCGGACGTCATCGCGGCACCGAAGGAGCGCACCCTGATGGTCAACAGCGGGATTGTATTTGCGGAACCGCCCATCGCCGAAAGCGCGGCCCAGCACGTGCTTGATGCGATTCGCAACCGCCGAAGTATCGGCAAGATGACCGACACGCCGCCGGGGCGTGAGCAGATTTCCCAATTGCTGGAAGCTGGAACCTGGGCGCCGAATCATCACCTGACCGAGCCGTGGCGATTCTTCGTGCTCGAAGGAAAGGCCCGCGCCGATCTCGGCCGGGTCATGGGAACTGTCGCTGCCAAACGCGAAACAGATCCAGCCCGGGCCGAGGCGATTGCGGCCAATGCCGCCGCCAAGCCGATGCGGGCGCCGTGCGTGATCGCAGTTGCCGTCGAACCAGCCACTGACGAGTCCGTTCCCGAAATCGAGGAGATCGCGGCGGGTTGCGCCGCTGCCCAGAATATGCTCCTGGCGGCACATGCCCTCGGTTTGGCGGCCATCTGGCGCAGCGGTTGGATTACGTTCGAGCCGGAGATCCGCGACCATTTCCAGCTTTCCTCACGCGCCCGGATGCTTGGGTTCATTTACGTCGGTCACCCGGCGATGCCGGCTCCGGAGCGAATCCGCCGTTCCATCGACGATGTCACCACGTGGTTGAACTGACGGGTTGGCGCCAGGGCGGCAGTGGTCGCCGGGCAACCGGTTGGCGGACACGTTCTGCCGCTCTTGAGCACGTCGCGCCACATGCGGCGCCACAGAGGAGTTGATCTTGAAGACACGACCAGCATTGAAGAACCTTGTGGAAATGGGATCGATCGCGCGTGACCGGCGGACCTTGCTCAGGGGCGCTGCCGGCGGCGCGCTGGGGTTGGCGGCGGTCGCCTCCGGTTCGACGTTCGCCACCGCGCAAGTGGCCTCTCCCGAGGCTACCCCGGTGGCTGCGCTGCTCGGGGCTTCCGGTGAGCTCACGATCTATTCTGGCCGCAGTGAGGACTTGATTGCGGGGGTGATCGATATCGTCGAAGCCGATGGCGACATCGACGCCCAGGTGAGCTATGGCAGCACCGGTGAAATCGCGATCCGGATTCTCGAGGAAGGCACGAATTCGCCGGCGAGCCTGTTCATCGCCCAGGATGCAGGCGCCCTCGGCCAACTGGCGAACGAAGGCCGGCTGGCGCCGCTGCCGGTTGAAATCCTCGATCGGGTCGACTCCCGGTTCGTCTCGCCAGACGGTCTGTGGGTAGGGCTTTCGGCCCGTGCCCGGGTCCTTGTCTACAACACGGACATGATTGCCAAGACCGATCTCCCGGCGTCGCTGGTGGATCTGACAGGCGAAACGTGGTCCGGGCAGGTGGCGTGGGCTCCCACCAATGCGTCATTCCAGTCGCACGTGACCGCGCTGCGCCAGGAGCTTGGGGAGGATGCCACCCGCGATTGGCTGCAGGCGATGATCGACAACGGCACGGTCGCCTACGAAGGCAACGGCCAGATCGTGACCGCTGTCTGCGCCGGTGAAATCGCGACGGGATTGGTCAATCACTATTACCTGTGGGAGAAGATTGCCGAAGAAGGCGAGCAGCCGGCGGCCAATTACTACTTCCCCAACGGCGATGTCGGCGCCCTGGTCAACATTGCTGGCGCGGGGATCCTGGCCGATTCGCCCAACCTCGATCAGGCTTTGCGAGCCCTGGATGTGCTCCTGGGTACGAACGCGCAAACTTACTTTGCCGAGAACACCTCCGAATACCCGCTCGTGGCCAACGTCGAGCCGAACGCCGAGTTGCCGCCGCTTGCGGACATCCAAACGCCGGATATCGACCTGACCGATCTTGCCGACCTTGAAGGCACCGTTGCGTTGCTGACCGAGGTAGGTTTGCTCTGAACGAGCAACGTTTCGGACGGATCATGATGGGGCGTGGCGCGCGCCGCCGTGACCCTTGAATCAGAGGGATGGACCAGGAACGACGATGGCAATAGGCGGCAAACCGACTGGCCTGTCGTACGAGAACCTGTCCATTGGCTCGAAACTCGACCGACGGTTCGCCTTGCGCTTCCCGCCGATGGTATTCCTGATCCCGGCGCTTCTCGTAGCGGCGTTGATGCTGGCCCCGATCGTTTACCTGATCGTCCGGGCAACCGACAGCGGGTCGGCCATTCCCGACACCTTGATTCGTAGCCGCACACTCGTCGTCTCCTGGAACACGGCGCTTCTCGCGGCATCCGTGGCAGTGTCTGCGTCGCTGATTGCCGTACCCCTCGCCTGGTTGACAACCCGGACGAATCTTGCCAATCAGCGCTTCTGGACTATCGTGGCGGCGCTGCCACTCGTCATCCCCAGCTACGTTGGGGCCCTGACGATCGTGGCCGCAATGGGTCCCCGCGGCATCGTTCAGGGCTGGCTGGAGACGCCATTCGGGGTCGATCGCCTGCCGTCGATTTACGGCTTCTTTGGAAGCTGGTGGGCGCTTACGCTGTTTAGCTATCCGTATGTGTACATCGGGGTTCAAGCGGCGTTCCGCGGTTTGGATCCGGCCCTGGAAGAGGCGGGACGCAGTCTTGGCCTGGGTCCATACCGCTCCTTCTTCCGGGTTGTGCTCCCGCAGCTGCGGCCCGCGATCGCCGCTGGCGCGCTCCTCTCGGCGCTCTACACGGTGTCCGATTTCGGGGTGGTCTCGCTGATGCGGTTCGATGTCTTCACCCGCGCCATTTACGTCCAGTATCAGTCCAGCTTCGATCGGACCGCCGCGGCCTCCCTGGCGCTGGTGCTCGTTGCGTTCACGATCCTGATTCTGGCGCTCGAATGGTGCGCGCGCGGACGGGCTCGGCAGTACCGGGTAGCTACCGGCGCGGCGCGGACGGTTCGGCAGGTGGATCTGGGGCGTTGGAAGTGGCTTGGCGTCCTGTACTGCAGCCTCATCTTCCTGAGTTCGGTGGTGTTTCCGCTGGCGGTTTTGGTTTACTGGATGATGCGGGGCTCGTCGACCGGAGATGCCGTCGAGCGCTTGTGGGGACAGGCGGTCAATTCGGCCTCGGTCAGCCTGGCAGCCGGGTTCGTCACGGTCGCTCTCGCCTTGCCGACCGCGGTGCTTTCGGTACGGTATCGCAGCCGCCTGACTGTCCTGCTCGAACGCCAGGCCTATCTCGGATTCGCGTTGCCGGGTGTGGCGATCGCCCTCGCGTTCGTCTACATCGGCGCCCGCTACGTGCCATCGCTGTACCAAACCGTCTGGCTCCTGCTTATTGGTTACGCGGTCCGGTTCCTGCCGCAGGCCCTTGGGGCGGAACGGATATCCCTCCTTCAGGTAAATCCTCGGCTGGAGGAGGCCTCGCGCACGCTTGGCGAGAATGTGCTCGGCACGTTGCGGCGGGTGACGTTGCACCTCGTGCGGCCCGGTCTGCTCGCTGGGTTCGGGCTCGTCTCCCTGACGGTGATGAAGGAATTGCCTGTGACCATGATGCTGGCGCCAATCGAGTTCGAAACGCTGGCGACCGGGATCTGGCAGGCCACCCAGACGGGGGCGTATGGCAGGGCGGCGGCGCCAGCACTGATACTGATAGCGGTATCGGCCATCCCCAGCCTGATCCTTTCCCGCCGAGGGTTGGATCAGACCGCCTGACTGGCTTTTGGCAAGATGCGGTTACGCCTGATCGTCGGAATGCGAAACCCGTTCGTTCATGACTTACTCCGTTCGCTGGCTGGTTTCCCCCTGGAGCTCCCTGGTGACACAACGTGCGGCGCCCGGCAGGAATGCTGGTCAGCGAGCCCTGCTCTGTCTCAATGTGCAAAAGCGATTCGACGCCGTCCAGGTCGTGCGGGACCTGAGCCTGTCCGTGATGTCCGGTCACATCCTGGCGCTGCTGGGTTCCAGCGGCTGCGGCAAGACGACGACATTGCGCATGATCGCCGGTTTGGAACACATCGACGGCGGATGTATCGAGGTCGATGGAGACCTGGTGGCGGGAGCCGGGCGTCACGACCCGCCCGAACGCCGGCGGATTGGTATGGTTTTCCAGGATTACGCGCTGTTCCCGCATCTTTCCGTGGCCCGCAACGTCGCGTTTGGCCTGGGTCGCGGGAGCGATGCCCGCCGGCGGGTCGATGAGGCGCTCGATCTGGTGGGTTTGACGGGTTTCGGTGACCGGATGCCGCAAGACCTCTCAGGCGGTCAGCAGCAGCGGGTCGCCCTGGCTCGGGCACTGGCGCCGAAGCCCAGGATCCTGCTCATGGATGAGCCCTTCTCGAACCTGGATCCCGAACTACGGGTTGCAGTGCGCGGAGAAGTTCGCGATATCCTCCGCGAAGCGGGAGCCACCGCCGTGCTCGTGACCCACGATCAGGAGGAGGCGTTGAGCATGGCCGACGAGGTGGCCCTGATGTTCCGGGGCAGCATCGTCCAGGTCGACGCTCCCGAAACGCTCTATCGCCGGCCCCTGTCGCGGGAGGTAGCCGGATTCGTGGGCGAATCCTGCTTTCTGGCAGGTTCTGCGATTGGTCATGTCGTCGAGACAGAGATCGGGAACCTGGAGCTGCTGGAGCCCCATACCGGGTTGGTGGATGTCCTGCTGCGGCCCGAGTGCGTGTCGCTGGCCGCTGCTGCCGAGGATGATGCCGTCGCCGGGATAGTGATCCGGCGCGAGTATTTTGGGCGATACCACTCGCTCACGGTGCGGCTTCGATCCGGCGCCACGATACAAGCGACGAGTGGACCGGAAGCCGGGTTCCAGGTCGGCGCCCTGGTCCAGGTTTCGACAAGGATGCCATCGGTCGCGTTCCCGGCTGAATCACCGGCATGACGAGGAACGAGACGATCGAGGTCGCTGACGCGGATGCCATGAAGGCGTTTGGAACGTCGTTTTCGCGAAGGATCGGCCGGGGCGATGTCGTGCTCCTGCACGGTGACCTGGGCGCTGGCAAAACCACCCTGACCCAGGGCATCGCCGCCGGGCTGGGCGTGCCGGGACCGGTCCAGAGCCCAACGTTCGCGATCGTGGCCGAACATGAGGGCGTCGACGCTCTCGGTCACGGCCTTCGCCTCTACCACCTCGACCTCTATCGCCTGGGCGGTATCGAAAACCTCGAAGACCTGGGGTATGACCAATACCTCGCTCCACTGGATGGCGTGTCGATCATCGAATGGCCCGAGCGAGCGGGAACCTGGTTGCCACAACGATTCTGGCTCCTGCACATCACTCACCTGCCCAATGGTGGTCGCCGGATCGAACGCGAATGGCACGACCGCACAGCGATACGGAACCCGGGAAGATTAGCGTAAAACGAAATCTGGATGAATCGTGTCCGTTCCCACAGGTACGTCATTCCGAGCGGCCCCTGAGCACCAGCGCAGCGAAGCGAGAGGGGGAGTCGAGGCAGCGTAGCGATATCACTCGCCGCAGCGACGTTGGTCTCGGTCATCGGAATGCCCAGTGTTTACCCGGAGTCGGTATGAGAGGGTGTTTGAGAAGGGGTCAACCTCTGTGTTGACCCGAACTCGACGTCCCTGAAGATCCGGGCGATCACGGGGGATCGCCCCTACACCTTTCGAGGTTCGCTTTCGGTCTGTCCGAATTCCGTAGCTGGAGCGCGGTGGACCTTGACGGCCGTCCGCGAACAACAAAAGGCGCCGGTCGAAACCGGCGCCTCTTGTTCAATGACGTCCACGGTGACGTCGTCTCGATGATGTGAGGTTAGCCCTCGATCGCGGCGACTTGCTCCAGCACGGCTGCGGCTTCCGGCTCGAGTTCGGCCGTCACCTCGGCCCAGACTTCGGCGGCCGGCCGGTTCTGGACCAGGATCTGCTCCCAACCGCGGCCCAGGATTTGGTCGCCGTTCGGGATGAAGACACGGGCCGAATCCTGTGGCTGCGTCAGCGGCAGCTGCTCGACCGCGGTGCGGGCGTTCGGGTTCTCGTCGAGGAACGTCTGCTCCTCGGCGCTTTCCACGGCCGAGGTGCGGACCGGCATGTAGCCGGTCGCCTGCGACCAGATCGTGGTCTGCTCGGTGTTGGTGCAGAAATCGAGGAACAGCAACGCGGCTTCCTTGTTGGCGTCTTCCGCGCCGGCCATGATGGACAGACCCGCGCCGCCGGTGCAGCAGCCGAATCCGAGCTCCTCCGGGATGAAAGCGGTCCGGAAGTTGAATGTCGCGGTGTCACGTGTCGTGCCAAGGGAGCCGGTCGACTGCATGCACGCCACCGAGACACCGGTGTTGAAGTCGGTGCCTGGTTCAGCGACCGCGAGCGCGTTGCCGCTTTCCACGAATTCGCGCATGAATTCGCCGCAGTTCACGGTGCCTTCGGATTCCAGCAGGATGTTGAAGTCGGCGTCGGAGTAGGCGCCGTCAAAGGCCCACGTCGGCCCGTGCAGCGTCCAGGCGCCGTACGACGCGGCGCTGCCGAAGAGCATGGCGGATTCCAGTCCGCTGCCCGCGATCAGGTCGGGGGCGGCTTCCCGGAACGAGGTCCAGGTCGCGAAGACTTCCTCGGTCATCCCGGCAGCTTCGAGAGCATCGACGTTGTAGTAGAAGAGCGGGGTCGAGCGGGCGAACGGCACGGCGAACTGGCCGCCGTTGCGCTGGTACTCGGTGAACAGCGACTGCACGTAGTCGTCCGTCTCCAGATCGGCCAGCATCGGCGTCAGGTCCTGGAGGGCGTTGGCGAGGTAGAAGCGGAACCACCACACGTCGGACAGCAGCGCCACATCCGGGATGTCTCCCGTCTGGAGACCCGTGATCAGCTGCGCGGCGATCGCCTCGTAGTCTTCCAGCGCCTGCGGCACGACCGTGATGTCGGTCTGCGAGCTGTTGAAGGCCTCGATCAGGGCGGTTTGGGCGTCGCCGTTGACACCGCTGCCGAAGGAGGTCCAGTAGGTGAGTTCGAGCGGTCCGCCCTGGATCAGCGCGGGAGCCGAGAAGGCGGTGCTCCGCTTCGCGCCGAACGCGAGCGAACCTGCCGCGGCGATGCCGGCGCCGGCGCCAGCCGCGCCCTTGACCAGCGTACGTCGATTTACCTGATTGTTCGTGGACATCGATCCTCCTTGACCAAAACGTTCCGGAACGGCCGCCCTGGCCGTTCGATTGACCCCAGAGTTTGCACGCTCTCGCACACCATGGAAGTGTGCGAGGTCAGAGCGTCGAAAGTGTTGACAAAGCACGAACGATTCGACGGGCGAAACCGGAGTTCCGATTCAGCCCTTCGTGGCGCCGGCCGTCAGCCCGTCGATGATGAATCGCTGGGCGAAAACGTAGACGATGATCAACGGCAACACGACGAAGGTCGTGCCAGCCATGATGACGCCCCAGTTATTGTTTCCTTCAGCGTCGTAGAGCAACCGCACGCCAACCGTGATCGGCCGCATTTCGACGGTCCGCGTGATGATCAGCGGCCAGAGGTAGTCGTTCCACTTGTTGACGATCGCGATCATCGCGAACGTGATGACGATGGGTTTCGCCATCGGCAGCACGATCCCGAACATGGTGCGCATGTGCCCGGCCCCATCGACCTTGGCGGCGTCCAGCACGTCGCGGGGCAGGCCCATGAACCCCTGCCGCAAGAGAAAGGTGCCGAACGCCGTCGCGCCGCCCGGCAGGATGATCGCCTGATAGGTGTTCACCCAGTTGCCTTCGAGCCCGAACCAGTCGCGCACGGTGTTGCCAAAGAAGAGGAAGTTGGGCAGGATCACGACTTCGCCGGGCACCATCAGCGCGGCCAGAACAAGGAGGAAGAGGACGTTCTTGAACGGGAACTTGAGGAAGGCAAAGGCGTAGGCGCAGAGCGTGCCATTGACGATCTGCAAGCCGGCGCCGAAAAAGGTGATGATGATCGAGTTCAGGTAGAAACGGGCGAACGGCACCGCGTTCCAGGCTTCCCGGTAGTTCGACCACTGCGGATCGGTCGGGATCCACTTCGGCGGGAACGTGTAGATCTCCTGGAGCGTTTTGAGCGAGCTCGTCAGCATCCAGAACATCGGCAACCCGATGATGATCACGACCAGCGCCAACCCGATGTAGCTCGCGGCCTGGCCCACGCGCTTCTGCTGGGTGAGCGACAGGTTATCCATCGTAGTGCACCTTCTTCTCGGTGAATTTGAGCTGCACGATGGTCACGGTCAGCATTGCGATGAAGAGCACGATCGCCGCCGCCGCCGCCCGCCCGAAGTTGGCGCCCTGCCCGAAGCCCTGCTGGTAGACGTAATACACGAGCGTGGTGCTGCCGTAGGCGGGGCCGCCATCGGTCATCACCTGGATGATGTCGAAGGCCTGGAAGGTTGCGAGGATCGAGGTGATGAACAGGAAGAACGAGATTGGCGACAGCATCGGGATCGTCACCGACTTGAACCGCCACCACGCGTTCGCGCCGTCGATCTTGGCCGCGTCGTAGAGATCCTGCGGAATCGCCTGCAACCCGGCCAGGAAGATGACCGCCGCGAACCCGAGGTTCTTCCAGACGTAAACGATGATCACCGCCGGCAGGGCCCATTCCGGTCGGTCCAGCCAGTGTGGGGAGGAAATCCGGAACCAGTCGAGGATTTGCGACAGCAGTCCGAACCGCGGGTCGAAGATGTAGGCCCAGACGATCCCGATCGCCGCGCCCGAAAGCAGGGTTGGCGCGAACACGATCGCCCGCACCGCCGTGCGTCCGCGCAGTTTCTGGTTCAGCAGCAGTGAAACCAGCAGGCCGGTGATCATGGTCAGCGCGACGCAAGCGACGATGAAGATGGTCGTGTTGCGGAGCACCAGCCTGAAGGTGCGGTTGTTAAAGATGTACTCGAAGTTTTCAAGACCGACGTATTCGTTCGTCCCGGTAAACGCCAGCAGGTTGGTTTTCTGGACGCTGAGGCGAATGTTTTCCCACATCGGCCAGTACGTGAACAGCACCAGGAAGAGGAGGTTGGGCGTCACGAAGAGCAGGAAGATGACCCATTCCTTGGACGCAATCCGGTCACGCACGGTCATCTTCGCCGTGTCGAACCGTTCGCCCTGGACCCTCGCCGTGTCCAGCGTGCCGCTCGTACTCTCCATGCGCTGCCCTCGTCGGTTCCGGAGCCCCCCGGACAGGGTGAAACGAATCGACTGTGGATCGGTGGTCCAACCGGCGTAAACTGGCCGGGAGAGCAGGCGCCTGTCAGCCCAGGGCGCATAGATCATCGCTAGCGTGATGCACACATTCAGTTGAATGGTTGAGAAAATACTAACACCATCTCGGGGTGATTGTTAAATGGCAAAAGCGGTGATTCGGCAATTTCAGGCGGGCGCTACTCTCGATGTCTCGGGCGGTCCGTGGCTGCTTTCGATCGACACCGCCACCGATCAGGCCGGGGTAGCCCTCTTCGATGGCGATCAGCTGGGTGAAACGTCCTGGCCCGGCGGGAGAAGGCAGACAACCAGCGTCCTCCCTGTCCTCGAAGACCTGCTGGTCCGTGTCGGCGTGACCATCGCCCAGGTCGGCGCCGTCGCAGTTGCGGCGGGTCCCGGTTCGTTCACCGGCTTGCGGGTCGGCCTGAGCCTGGCCAAGGGGCTGGCGATCACCGGTGACTGCGCGCTGATCGGCGTCAATACGCTGGATATCGCGGCCACGCCGTTCGTTGAGGCCGGCGTTTCGTGTCTCGCGCTCGTTCCGGCGGGGCGTGGCCGGGTGGTGTGGTCGCATTACGGAGCCGACGGCGCGGCGACGACTGCGGTCAACGCCTCGTTCGACGAGTTCGTGACGGGGCTGGCCGCCCATCCGGAGGCGATCGTGGTTGGCGAGTTGACGCCCGATCAACTTGCCGCCGTCACCGCGGTCCACGATCGGGTCGCGTCGATGCCCTTTCGCCGCCCGGGCGCTCTCGCCCGGATCGGATTCGATCGCTGGCGCCTGGGCGCCGTGGACGATCCCATCACCCTCGAACCGCTCTACCTGCACGGCCGTCCGAATCCGCGATAGGCCACGTGGCGGGTGATGGCTCTGGCGGGGTTCGACAGGGTCGGGGATAATCGACGCGTACGGGACCGGCGTTCCTCGGGAGCCTCCCGATCCATCCCACCAGTTCCGCGAGAGAGGTTCTTCGTTGAGTGAACAGACAGGAGTCGTCGATCGCAGTTCGACGGCTGATGACTTCGTTACCGTCGACGCCCTGGAAGAGGCGTTGCGCGGCGAAAAATACATCGCCGACCGTAGCCTCGCCACCACGCTCTACCTGACGCTTAAACTGCGCAAGCCGCTGCTGCTCGAAGGTGAAGCGGGCGTCGGCAAAACCGAGATCGCCAAGGTCCTCGCTTCCACGCTCGGCGCCCCGCTGATCCGCCTCCAGTGCTACGAGGGGCTCGACGCCAGCTCCGCCATCTACGAGTGGGATTACCCGCGCCAGATGCTCTACCTGCGCACCCTGGAGGCCACCTCCGGGCTCGACCAGGACGAAGTTCGGCGCAACCTGTTCGGCGAGGAGTTCCTGCTCAAGCGGCCATTGCTCCAGGCGATCGACGTCGCCCACACCCAGTCGCCGGTCCTCTTGATCGATGAGGTCGACCGCGCCGACCAGGAGCTGGAGGCCTTCCTCCTCGAAATCCTCTCCGATTTCCAGGTTACGGTGCCGGAACTGGGCACCCTGCGCGCCGAGCACGTGCCGATCGTGATCCTGACCTCGAACCGGACCCGTGAGATTCACGACGCCCTCAAGCGCCGCTGCCTCTACTACTGGATCGACTTCCCCGATTACCAGAAGGAGTTCCAGATCCTCAGCGCCAAGGTTCCGGAGGCATCCGAGCGGTTGGCGACCCAGATTTGCACGTACACGCAGGGGCTGCGCGAGGTCGACCTCTTCAAATCGCCGGGCATGGCGGAAACGCTCGATTGGGCCAACGCGCTCTTGGCGCTGGGCAGCAACGAACTTACCGATGAGGTCGTCCAGGACACGCTCGGAGTGGTGCTTAAATATCAGGAAGACGTCGACAAGGTGCGCGGCGACCTATCGGCGCGGCTGGTGGCGCGGGCTGTCGGCGCCTCGTCCGCCGGAAAGTAGCCCCAAGTCATGATCGACATGAACGGCAACGGCTGGCAGCCGCTGAACCCGGAGCGCGTGCGATCGCGCAAGGTGGCGGGCAACCTGCTGCGGTTCGGCCGCCGCTTGCGGGATGCCGGGATGCCGGTCGGCTCCGGGCACATCCTGGGCCTGATCGAGGCGCTGGATGCGGTCGGCCTCGCCCGCCGCGACGATGTCTACAGCGCCGCTCGGGCCACGCTCGTCAGCCGTCCCGAACAGTTGCCCCTGTTCAACGCCGAGTTCCTCCGCTTCTGGTCCGATCTTGTCGACCAGCAGGCGCCGATGTACTCCGAGGCGATCCACGACGACGAGGAATCGGTCGGGATGCCCAATCCCAACCAGCGCCGGGACAAGGCCGACCAGGGGCAGGGCCAGAAGGGGACTGACGTCGACAAGACCGTCCTTGCCGTGGAAGGGACCGAGGACATACAGGACCTTGGCGAGACCGAGGACTATGAGATACCGCCCGAGGATGTCCTGATCTTCAGCGCCAGCGAAGCGCTCCGGAAAAAGGACTTCTCGCAGTTCTCGGCCGACGAGCTGGCCGAGGCCAGGCGCCTAATCGAGTCGATGACCTGGCGTCTCGGCACGCGACTGACGCGTCGCCGCAAGCGCGCCAACAACGGCGCCTACATCGACCATCGGGCGACGCTGCGGAGCGCCATGAAGCAGGGCGGGGTGCCGCTCGATCTCAAATGGCGCGAGCGCAAGGAGCGAATGCGGCCGCTGGTGCTGATCTGCGACATTTCCGGATCGATGGACCGCTACTCGCGGTTGCTGCTCCGCTTCGTGCACGCCCTGGAGCACGGCCTGGATTCGGTCGAGGTCTTCGTGTTTGGGACGCGGCTCACGCGGATCACCCGCGAGCTGCGGAAGAAAAACGTCGACACCGCCATCGCCGATGTGGTGGCTTCGGTCGACGACTGGTCAGGCGGGACCCGCATCGGTGAATCGATCAAACACTTCAATTATCGCTGGAGCCGCCGCGTGCTGCGGTCCGGCGCCACGGTGGTGGTGATCAGCGACGGGTGGGATCGTGGTGATCCGGAACTGCTGGGCGCCGAAATGGCCAGGTTACAGCGCTCGTGCCGCCGGGTAATCTGGTTGAACCCGCTCCTCGGCGCCCCCGGCTACCAGCCGTTGACGCAGGGGATCCGGGCGTCATTGCCGTATGTCGATCACTTCCTGCCGATCCACAACCTGAAGAGTCTCGAGGCCTTGGCGATGCTGCTCGGCGCGGTCGAGGACTCGCCGCCCGTCCGCCGCCAGCTCCCGACGAAGTCGATGCACGCAACCCGCGCGTCGTAGGAGTCGATCTCGCATCGACCCGTGATTCGGGGTCGCGCAACCAGGGTCAACACGGGGTTGACCCCTACGAATGCAAGGCCAGAATGGTAGGGCTGCCGAGCTTGTCTCGGCCCCGAGGTGGCCGGCACAAGACCCGCCAGAACGAGACTCGGTTCGTAGGGTTGCCGAGCTTGTCTCGGCCCGCTTTTACGAGATGTGTGAGATAGGAGTTCGCATGAGTGAATGGTTGCCGGAAATCGATACCTGGAAAACGCAGGGCAAACGGGTCGCCATTGCGACCGTGGTCAACGTCGAAGGGTCCGCCCCGCGGCCGGTCGGCGCGCGGATGGCCGTCTCCGATGCCGGTGAGTTGGCCGGATCGGTGAGCGGCGGTTGCGTGGAATCCGCAGTCGCGGTCGAGGCCGAAGATGTCCTGCGCACCGGCGAGCCGAAGCTGATCCGTTACGGCATTACCGATGAAATGGCGTGGGATGTCGGACTCGCCTGCGGTGGAACCATCGATGTCTTCGTCGAGACGGTCGAGTGATTGGCCGATGACCGAAACACATCCGTCCGCGTCGTCGAGTTACCTGCAAATTGCCCGCCAATCGAGCGAACGCGGCATTGCAGCTGCCGTGGTCACCATCGTCCGCGGCGGCGTTCCCGGCACCCGCATCCTGCTCATCGACAATGAGGCGACTGGCTCATTGAGCGATCTGGCCCTCGATGACGCCGCCTCCCAGGCCGCGCGGGACGGTGTTGCCTCCGGGAAATCCGGTCTCGTTGCGCTGTCGCCGGGCATCGACGCGTTCGTCGATGTCTTCCTCCCACCGCCATTGATGGTCGTTATCGGAGCGGTCCACGTCGCCCAGGCCGTCGTCGCCGTGGCCCGCCCGCTCGGATACCGGATCGTTGTCGTCGATGCCCGGCAAACGCTCGCCAGCCCCGAGCGATTCCCTGACGTTGACGAACTGATCGTGGCTTGGCCCGACGACGCGTACACGCAATTGCCCATTGGCAAGAGCAGCGCGATTGTCATCCTTACCCACGATCCCAAGTTCGATGAACCGGCCATTCTCGGCGCCTTGCAAACGGATGCCGGTTACATCGGCGCCGTCGGCAGTCGCAAGACGAATGTCGATCGTCGCCAACGCCTGCTCGAAGCGGGCGCCACCGACGTGCAGATCGACCGCGTCCATGGCCCGATCGGGCTCAACATCGGTGGCGGCACACCCGAAGAAATGGCGATCAGCATCGTGGCCGAGATCATTGCCGTGCGGAACGGGCGCGGCGGTGGGTCGCTGAAGTCGTCCTCGGGCTCGATCCGGAGCGGTGGTGACTGAATCTGCGCCGATTGCCGGCATCGTGCTCGCCGCCGGGATGTCCCGGCGACTGGGACGGCCCAAGCAGCTCCTCGATGTCCGGGGCAAGCCGCTCGTGCGCCACGTCGCCGAGCGCTGCCTGGCATCCCGGCTCGACGCCGTCTGGGTCGTCGTCGGTCACGAAGCCGACGCCGTGGTCGATGCGCTTGCCGACCTTGACGTGTCCGTCCTCCTCAATGCGGATTACGCATCCGGCCAGGCGAGTTCGCTGGTGACCGGGCTCGCCGCCGCCTCGCCAGGCGCGGACGCCGTCGTCGTCGTCCTCGGCGATCAACCGTTTATCGAAACCGGGGTGATCGACCGCCTGATCGACGCGCGGCGTGCGCACCTCGGCACGATCGGCATGGCGCGATACGGCGACGAACGTGGGCACCCCGTGCTCTTCGGGCGAGAGCACTTCACAGAATTGATGGACATAACGGGAGATCAGGGCGGCCGCGAACTCATCCGCCGCCACCGCGACGAAGTCGTGCTGGTTCCCGCTGTAGCCATGTCGGCCCCGCTCGACGTCGACACCGAAGAGGCGTACGTTGCGTTGTTGGAGCAATACGCTCACCGCCAGAAGTAGTAGGGTTGCCGAGCTTGTCTCGGCCCTGGGTTCGACCGGCGATTCGGTTGCGTGGCACGGGCGGACACAAGCTCGGCAACCCTTGTATGTTGAAATGGAACGAGGCGTCGGCCTCCGTGGCAACCCTTGGTCTGTAGACGACCGTCGCGTAGTACGGAGTCGACACCTCGTTTGGTCCGTGCATCGTCCCCCTCGAACGGTTACTTG
>JBGTNF010000446.1:0-8359 GCA_041743205.1 Thermomicrobiales bacterium
TCCCGGATCAACATCGCCGTCATCCTCGGCCAGAGCCCGATCATCCATCGCTACGGGGAACGCAGAACCTATCGCTACGCCTTGCTCGGGCCGGCGACGTTCGATCGGGAGTCCGACGACTCCGATGTCGAGGACGACCTGGCGGACCTGGCGGACCTGGCGGACCTGACGGACCTGACGGATGCGGATGACGTTGGGTCGTCAGGCTCGGAAGTCGCCGCCGATCCGGTGATCGAGGAGACGAGCACCGCCACGTCGTCCAACGGGCTGGTAGTCGACTCCGGGAGTCGTGAGGACGAGCCGCTGCCAGAACCTCTCGATGGGCCAGTCGCCAACAATGGCGGCGGGGACGCCTACCCGCCGCTGGAGGTAGCGCTGCGCAAGCTGCTCTCGGTGTACTCGCCGCTGCCGATGCAGATCGCGCGGACCCAGCTGCGCCGCCAGCCCGGCCTGGTCGGCGACGATGTCGACGCCGAAATCGCGGCCTTGGCGTACGACCTCGAGGACTTCATCGTCGATGGCGACAGGATTCGATTGCGGCCGCCGCTCACCCTGCGGCCTGAGGAAGAACTTGGCCGCAACGAACTGATCGTCTACCGCGCGATCCGCAATGCCGGCAGCCCCCTTCGCGACGAAGTGATTCCGCGTTACTACGGCGGCGATGCCACGGTTCCCGCGCTCGAGCGGCGCGACGTGGTGCGCCAGAGTTGCGTGATCGTGGCGCTGGAGGACGGGCGCTACGAGGCGCTGCGCGATTGCCACGGCGTCGGCGAGCATTTCCGGAACGTGCCAGACTTGCTGAACCTGGCAGAACGGGCCGTGCCCCCCGAAATACTCACGCCGGTCCCCACACCTGTTCCAGGCCGCGCCGCATCGTACGGCGTCAAATCGGCCGCGGTGCGGGAGCGGATCGCCGCCGAGTTCGCCCGGTTGGCGCAAGGTACGGGGTTGGCGCGGGCCGACGACCTGATCCGGGAGCTCGGCGTTCAGCGCATCGTGCAGGTCAGCCCTGATCACCTCCGCGCGATCCTGACCCGGATCGACGACCTGGTGGAACTCCCGGACGGCTGGCTCGCCAGCGTCGCCGGGGCGACGACAAGTCCGCTCACCCGGTACCTGCGGCGGATGGTCGCGGTCTATCCCGACCTGCCGCTCGAGCTGGTCATTGCCCAGCTCACACGCCAGCACCCAACGTACATGGCCCTGTCCGAGCCGAGTCTGCGGGCGGTCGTCGGCCAGCACCCCGATTTCCTGATCGCACACGACCGCATCCGCGCCCGCGCCGGAGTGGTTCTGGTGGAGAAGTCAGAGCTCGCGCGCGACGAGTTGATCATCCACCAGGCAATCCGCCTCGCCCGCCGCCCGTTGACCGAAGCGAGCATCCTTGTCCACACCCGGCACGGGGCGCTCGTCTCGACCGCCAAGCTGAAGACCGAGTTGCGGGAGAGTTGCGTGCTCGTGCCAATTGGCGACGGCACGTTCGACGCCTTGCATCCCTCGATGCGAGAGCCAGCCGAAGGTTACGGGGGTCCTCATGACGATGGGCATTCGGTGGAATCAGCCGTCACCGACCAAAAATTCGTGCAGGTGGTAGCGGAGGCGTTTGCTACGCTGGCTGGAGGCACGAGTCTGGTTCGGCTGGCGGACCTGTCCGCCGAAATCCGGCAGCGCGATATCCCGGATCTGGCGCCGGATCGACTGATCGCCGCGGTTGGGCGGACTCCGCACCTGGCCTATCTACCGGCCGAATATGTCGCCCACATCGGCGATCGAACGGCCAGCCACCTGACCCGCGCGCTGCGAAAGATGACGGCGGTGCACCCTGGCCTGCCCGTCGCCCTCGCCGCTGCCCAACTCGCGCGCACGGAGCCGCGGTACCGGGCACTCGATGACGCGTCGTTCACCTCCCTGATCGATCAGCATGCCGAATTCGAGCGATTCGGCGCGAACCTGGTGGCGGCCGGCGGGCAGAAACTCATCAAGCGCTCCGAGCTGAACACGAACGAGCGCCACGTGCACGACGCGATCGTGAAGGCGGGACGCCCCCTCGCCGCGGCCGAAGTTCCGTTCCATATGGAGGGGCGCGACCGGCCAACCCCGCGCGAGGTGCAGGCGGTCCTCGAAACGAGTTCCGTGATCTTAACCGTCGGTGGCGGCCGGTACGACGCGCTTGGGCCAACGCGACGTGGCTTGGCGCCCGAACCGATCTCGCCGCCTGCGCCCCCCGATCCCGCGCTTGTCCAGCACGATGTCCACATTGAACCAGTGCCAGCTCCGGCCCCGGACGCCGCCGAGGTTGACGCTGCGAGCGAGTCGGCGCCGGTGGACGCGGATCACGGCCGCACCGAAACCGTGCTCTGGCCGCTGGCCGTGATCCTGACCCAGGTTGGCGAAAACCGGCTGGTGCTGCCGGAGATCCAGCGCGGGTACGTCTGGAAGACGACCCAGGTCCGGGACCTGGTGGATTCCCTGTACCGCGGCTTCCCGATCGGCACGATGCTGGTGTGGAGCACCAACGAATCGCTGCGCGCGCGGAGCGTTGGCGATGGCGCCCGCAGCCCCGGCGTGCCCGTTTCCAGTTCCACCAATTACCTGCTCGACGGCCAGCAGCGCATCACCTCGTTGTCGAAGGTGCGGAACGGCGAGCTGCCGGTGCTGTTCAACCCCCTGCGGGAGGAGTTCGCGACCGCCACCGTCACCAACCGGCGTTCGTCGCTGTTCGTCCCCGTCGCCGACGTCTGGACCCGGGGCGCCGAGGCGGCCTGGCCGGCGTTGGCGCCGCACCTGCCGGAAGAAGATCACCGCGAGGCGCGGGAGCGGCTCGCCCGGCTCGAATCGGTGTTGAACCGCCGCGTGCCCGTGGATGTGCTGCACAACTTCTCTTATGAAGAAGTCACCGATGTCTTCGTGCGGGTCAACAGCCGCGGCACCCGGCTGAAGGCCGCCGAACTGGCGATCGCCCAGATCGCCCAGCGTTTGCCCAACATGATCAGCGACGACGTCGCCGCCTACGTGGTGTCACTGCAACAACGTGGTTGGCAATTCGACGACCAGTTCCTGCTGCGGTGCCTGACGGCGGTGGCGCGCGACCGGAGCGCGTTCAAGCACCTGGTCTCGATGGACAGGGCCGAGGTCACCGCTTCGTGGGCGCGGCTCACGCCGGCGATGGACGCCTGGCTCGACTTGCTGCGCGATCAGCTTGGCCTGACCTCGATGGAGTTCATCCAGAGCATGAACAGCCACGTCGTGCCGGTCGCCTGGATCGCGTCCTACCCGAAGCAGGTCCATGAAGACCGGCTGCTGGAATGGTTCGTTCATTCCCAGGTCTGGTCGAGGTATTCGGGAAGTTCCGAAACCGCGCTCGATGCCGACCTGCAACGCTTGCGCGGCGCCCGCGCCGGCAACCCCTTCCCCACCCTGATGCAAAGCCTGCGGTCCGGCGGTCAATCGGCCCGGATCACGCAGGGCGACCTCCAGTTCGCGGCGCGGACGTCAGCGTACCGGTTGCTGATGCTCCTGGCCGCGAAAGGCAATGGGGCGAGGGACGTGCTTACCGGCGACGTCATCGTTGGCTCGGCACCGGCGTCGACCAGCCCGGTTGTGATGCAGCAAGTCTTTCCCTCGGCGTCGACGAAGCGTCACGCCTCCAGCCGGGAGACGAACGAGTTGCCGAACTACGTTCTCGCCACCCGGGAGATTCGGCTCACGAAACCCACTACCGACCTGTATCGGTACCTGGCGGATGTGCCCGAGTCGCGGCTGATTGCCCAGGCAATCCCGACCGATCCGGCGCTGTGGGACCCTGCCCGGTTCCGCGACTTCATGAAAGAGCGGCGGCGATTGCTTGCGGCGCAGATGAACGAGGCGCTCAAGAGCCTCGCCGGCTCGGCCGCGGTGACGCGGGAACACACCGAGGAACCGCCTGAGGCGCGGCCAGGGATCATGAGCGAGATGTGACACCGGTCGACGATTGCGGTTACCGCAACACCAGGTAGAGCGTGGCCGTGGTGGCGAGCAGCGCGGCCGGCACGATGACGACGCTGACCCGCATGTATTCCCGGACCGACACCGTCACCCCCGCTCGGCGAATGATCGTCAGCCACAGGATCGTGGCCAGCGACCCGTAGGTGGTCAACGCCGGACCGATGTTGGCTCCAACGAGGGCGCCGTAGGCCAGCCATTCGCGCATCGCCAGCGGGGCGCCCTCGATCACCGTGATCGACAGCAGCGCCATCGGCACGTTGTTGACGACGTTGCTGCCGACCGCGTTGGCTCCCACCGCGATGGCCAGTGCCAGTGGCTCGCTCGCCGGAAGGTCGATCGCGCGGCCGTCCAGCCAGGCGCGCTGGAACCCGCCAACCACGATCGTCATGCTGATCACGAAGAAGAAGACGGGCAGCGAGAGATCGTCCACCGCCTGGCGCGGCGACAACCGCCCCGTGCCCAGCGCGACCGCGCCGAGGACCAGGCCGCCGGCCAACGCCGCCCACCACAACGGCTGACCCAGCAGCCCGAACACGACCAGCGCCAACAGCGTGATCACCAGTGTCAGCCCGCAGATGGCGGTCCACGGCGTGACGAATGGCCCGGCGGCGAGGTCGGGGGCCGGTTTCGCGAACCGGGGCGGCACGCGTCGCCGGAAAATCCAGAGCAGCAGGAGGAGGGTCCTGGCTCCCGCCACGAGGTTCGGCGCCCACATTGTCGCCGCAAAATCGCCAAACCCCGGTTCGAGTCCGTCGTAGAGCAGCAGGTTGGTGAGGTTGCTGACCGGCAGCGCGAGCGAGGCGATGTTGGCCACGAACACGCACCCGAACAGGTAAGGCACGGGATCGATGCCGCGGCGGGCGGTCAGCGCGAGCACGATCGGCGTGAGCAGGATCACCGTCACATCGAGCGAGAGCAGCGCCGTCACGATTGTCCCGAGCAGGTAGAGGAGCACGAACAGGATCCGGCCGTCGCTCCGCGCGCCCCGCGCGCAAACCTCGGCGAGAATATCGAAGAAGCGGGCACGTTCGACGATGCCGGTCAACAGCAGCATCCCGGCCAGGAAGAGCAGTACGGCGCCGGTTTCCGCCGCCAGCCCGGGAATGTCGCCGATGGGCACGGCGCCGGAGACGACCATCGCGGCGGCCCCAAACAAGGCGTACCAGCCTTCGGCGAAGCCACCCGGCCGCGTCATCATCAGCCCGAGTGTGACCACGACGATGGCGAGCACGGCGATCGACAAGGGGGACATCACGGCAAGGGGAGCCCCTTCGAGATCGGGACGACGGCGAACGGTCGGTGGCAAGCATAGCGGGCGCCAAGGCCAGGAACCGGATTCCCGGTGCGACGGTTTGCTCGATACCGCCGAACCAGCCCGTTCCGCGCTATCATGCTCGAACATGGGACCAGGTCAATCGACATGAATGCCCGGGCGATGGATGTGGCTAGACCATGGCCCTGGCGCAAGACGAGGCCAGGCAGGTCATGGCGCGATCCAGCAAGCGGACGGGTCCCGGTTCGGCGACGCAACTGGCGCTGTCATTCAATGCGCCGCCCGGCGAGCGGCACACCGGTCCGGAGGTGAGACTGGTTTCGGCTGACGCGCCGGACCTTCCGATCAAACCATTGCCCATCAGCGGCGGCGACCTCGTGACACACGCGGCGGGGGCCGAACCGGTTCGGCCCGGTGTGGAATCCCAGGGTGTGCGGGATCGCATCTCCGCCGAGTTCGACCGCCTGGCGCAGGGATCCGGGGTGGTGAGCGCGGACGACTTCCTGCGGGAACTCCGGACGCAGCAGATCGTGCAGGTGGGACGGGTCCAGTTGCGTGCCATCCTGGGTCGAATGGACGATCTGGTCGAGTTGCCCGGCGGCTGGATCGCCTCGGCGGGGGAGCGCGGCAAGAGCCCCCTGACCCGGTACCTGCGGCGCATGCTGGCGGTGCATCACAACCTGCCGGTCGACGTGGCGATGATTCAGTTGAAGCGGCAGCGCGCAGCCTACGCGGCGTTGACGGAAACCGATCTGGCCGCCTTCGTCGAGGGCCATCGTGACCTCACGCGCGACAGCGGGCGCATTCGCTGCCGGACTGGTCTCGGCTTGCGGGAATCGAACGAACTGGGCCGGGAGGAACGGCTCATCCACGAAGCGATCCGGGACGCCGGGAAACCGCTGACCAGGGACGAGGTCCAGCACTTTACACGGCATCACGCCCGGCTCTTGCCGGTGCACCTGCGCACGGCGCTGGCCGAGAGTTGCGTGCTCGTGCCGCTCGGCGATGGCCGCTACGAGGCGCTTCAGCCATCATCGCGGCTGCGGGATATCGTTCTGTCCGGGAAGGACGTTTCGCCATCGCCTGATCGATGATCGGCAAGCACAGTCGCTTTTCGATCTGGTTCCGGGAAAACATGGTGGAAAGCCGGATGCAGGCAATATACGAGCGACAAGGTGAGCGAATCGACCACCAGCCGCGTCGCTGTGTCCTGCACAACAAGGGGCGACCCGCCGCCTGGGCACAACTTGAGGGTCTCCACGAAGGCGTCAGGGGGTGTCTCCTGCCACAGCGAGTCACAGATCAGCGTAGATCCAAATCACTCCGCCCACACTCGCAGACAAGGTACGACCTCGAGACCGATTTCGACCGAGAGCGTTCCATCTCAATCCTCACCCCATTAGGCGGGCGGGTGCGTCAAGGAACTTGCGCAAACCGCTATGGTGGGGAAACGAAGGGGCGAAAACTATCTCGACACCTGTGCCGGATCGACCTGGGGCTCGAAGCGCGCTTTGCGTTCGGGGTAGAGTGGCCGTTCGGGGTAATCCGAAAGGCCTGCTCGGCGCCGACGCTCGATCATGTTGTTTCGTGATTGTTCGTCGAGCGCATTACGCGGATCGGTGAGTTCCGGACTGAAGAATCCGCCATGGGCGAATTCATCGGTGTCGAGTGCCCGGATTCGTTCTTTGCGCTGGCTCATGGGAATGCCTCTCGTTCGTACTCAACGCCCCAGTGCGTTTGCAATGTTATCAAAGCAAGGTGTGGCAATGCAGCTTCGGCTGCTTCCGCCGCTATCTCGCCAGTCCCAATGCGTCGCTCGAGTTCGAGCAACGTGTCGATGAATACCTGTCGCAGCGTCGTTTCCAACAGCTGCGGCGACATCCCACGCACGGTCCGGTGGTAAACGGACCCCTGTCCTGGGACGGTCGCAATCGGTAGAGAAACCGTGGCGTGACCGCTCGGATTTCAGCCAGATTCCACTCGGTCAGCATGCGGACATCGCCAATCGAGAACCCCGCGCCGCCCTGTCGCGGATCGTCGACAGGATATTGCCAGCCGTCGGGGTGGTTGTGTGACAGCACGTTTCCGGACATGAGCACGAGTTGTTCGTCGTCGAAGAAAACAGATTGCCTTGTGCCACGGATCCGAAAGAGGACCTGACCGGTGACATTGTCGATCAGTGCGGCGTGTTCGTGGCGAAGATCGGTCTGGACTGAACGCTCAAACCTCCGCGCGCGGACATCGGCCACCGTCGTCACCTGGCGGATGCGGTTTTCTGACGACTCCACGCCTTCCCCATCCGAAGACAGGGCGCAACCGGCTAGCTGCCACCATTGCGGTACTGCGATGGTGTTTCAATCCCCGCCCCATCCGAAGACAGGGCGCAACAGTAGCTGCTCGACGGGTAGTTATCGAGGTTCATGTCGTTTCAATCCCCGCCCCATCCGAAGACAGGGCGCAACGCGTATGCCATGATCCAGACCCGGTCCCGGCGATGTTTCAATCCCCGCCCCATCCGAAGACAGGGCGCAACGCGGCTGTTCGTCGCCTACCACGATTCGGAGGAACGATGTTTCAATCCCCGCCCCATCCGAAGACAGGGCGCAACCAGCCCGCGTTCGTCGATCTGCTGCGGTCGCTCATGGTTTCAATCCCCGCCCCATCCGAAGACAGCGCGCAACTGGCAAGACTGGCCGGACAAGCCAGGCGTTCCACGTGGTTTCAATCCCCGCCCCATCCGAAGACAGGGCGCAACGTGGTGCCGCGCGATCGCGTCGAGCCGGGATTCATCGTTTCAATCCCCGCCCCATCCGAAGACAGGGCGCAACGGCCCGAGCTCCGCGCCGCCGTCCGCGTGCGCCTCTCGTTTCAATCCCCGCCCCATCCGAAGACAGGGCGCAACACCCGCCTCGACCTCGTCCACCCGCATCCACATCGTGTTTCAATCCCCGCCCCATCCGAAGACAGGGCGCAACGGCAACGGGCCGGGCAAGCGCCCGGCCCCACATCGTTTCAATCCCCGCCCCATCCGAAGACAGGGCGCAACCGTCCTGACCCAGGTCGGCGCGTTCAATGAGTTCACGTTTCAATCCCCGCCCCATC
>JBGTNF010000447.1:0-5064 GCA_041743205.1 Thermomicrobiales bacterium
GCCGAAGCGCGCGATTTCGCCCGCCAGATCGGCTACCCGGTCGTCGTCAAGGCCGTGGCTGGCGGCGGCGGCCGCGGCATGCGCGTCGCGTTGAGCGACGCCGAACTGGTTCGTGGCCTGCCGATGGCGCAGGCCGAAGCCGAAGCGGCCTTCGGCAACGGCGCGGTCTACATGGAGCGCTACCTACAGAAGCCGCGGCACGTCGAAGTCCAGGTGCTCGGCGACAATTTCGGCAACGTGGTGGCCGTTGGCGAGCGCGACTGTTCGCTCCAGCGCCGCCACCAGAAGGTCGTCGAGGAGGCCCCGGCCCCGAATCTGCCGCGCAGGGCGCGGGAGAACCTGCTCAAGACCGCGGTCAAGGGGGCCAGGGCGGCGGGCTACACCAGTGCCGGCACGCTGGAATTCCTGCTCGACAGCGAGGGCCGGTTCTACTTCATGGAAATGAACACCCGGATCCAGGTCGAGCACCCGATCACCGAGGAAACCGCCCGGATCGACCTCGTCGCCTGGCAGATCCGGGTCGCGGCGGGCCAACGCATCACCTTCAAGGAAGATGATCTTCGGCCCGTGGGCCACTCGATCGAGTGCCGGATCACCGCCGAGGACGCCTCGAACGATTTCACGCCCGCGGTCGGCACCGTGGAAACCTACGTCGCTCCGGGCGGCCCGGGGGTCCGGGTCGATTCCCACCTCTTCAGCGGCTACGCCATTCCACCGAACTACGATTCGCTGCTGGGCAAGATCATCGTTTGGGGCAAGGACCGCGACGAGGCGATAGCCCGCATGGAACGCGCCCTTCGCGAAACCATCATCACCGGCGTCACCAATACGATCCCGTTCCACAGCCGGGTCATCGCCGACGACGCGTTCAAACGCGGGGACGTGCACACGGGGTTCATCCCGGAGTTCCTCGATCGCGTTGGCCACCGCACCTTCGAGCATCAGGAGTGACCGGCCCCAAAGACGCCGCGCCGGCGGCCGGCGCGGCGACCGAAGTCGGTTCCAGCGATGGAGGCGTACGAGGCACGGTGCGGATCGCCCCGGCGGTGCTCATCGACCTGATCGAACTCGCCATCCAGGACCTAAGCGGTTCAGCCGGTCTCCGCACCCGGCGCCAGAAACTTTCCGCGGCCAGCCCCCAGGGCGCCTGCACCTGGGACAACGGCAAGATCGGGGTCACCATTAGCGGCGACCAGATCGCTGTCAGCATTGCCTTCGCCATCGAACGCGGAACCAACGTCACGGACTTCAGCGTCGACGCCCAGCAACGCATCGGCTTCGCCGTCGGCAACATGCTGGGCATGACGGTTCAGGCCGTCGACGTGTACATCGAAGAAATCGTGGCCGGTTCTTCGGCCACCTGACCACGCATCGCCACGAAGGACCCCATTCGCGCCATGGCAGACAACGACATCCGCACCACCGCTCAACGCAAGGAACCCGGAGCTGCCAACTCGGCCGTCCCGGCCAAGGCATCGAAGCCATCGCCGTCCGCCACGTCCGGCAATTCCGGCAAGATGCGAGGAAAGCGGCGAAACCCCGGGATCGACCGCCGGGCGCCCCAGCACCAGGCCCGCGTGTTGGCGATGCAGGCGCTGTATGAAGACGACCTCACCGGGCACGGGCTGGACGAGATCCTGCAGCACATCGGCGAGCAGGAGCGCGGGGAGCACCGCGACTACTACACCGACGCCCGGGCCGACGCCCGGAAGGCGGTCGAGGACATCGCGTTCCTGGCCCGGAACACCGATCGCGGCGCCGGGGTAGACGCGTTCGCCCGGTTCCACGACGCCAGCGAGCGAGTGCTCGGCGCGGTGTTCGCGCAACCGGAGGCGGACGGCGAGGATGGCGACCTTCCCGAGGAATCCCTCCAACGCAATCGAACGAGCGTGGAGCGTTCCACCACGTCGCTCCTGACCACGTACCGGAACGACGCGGAAGGCAGGCTGAAGCAGGTCGACGGCGAGGCGGCCCTGGCGGCCCTGGCGGAGCTGGAGGAGGACCTGGCCCGGCTGGAGTCGGGAGTGCTGGCCAGGCTGGAGACCACCCTGGCGAACGAGGAACGATCGTCGCGGGAAACGGTGATGGATCTGCTGGGCCGGACGGTGACGCTTGCGCGGGGCGTGGTCACCAACCGCGAGTCCATCGATCCCACGATCGAGAAGGCGGCGCCGGCGTTCCCGATCCCGCAACTCGCGTCGATCGATCGGGCCGTGCTGCGCATCGCCGTTTACGAGCTGCAATTCGAGCCCGAGGTGCCGTTCAAGGCGGTCATCAACGAAGGGGTCGAAATCGCCAAGCACTACGGCGGTCCGCATTCCGGCCGGTTCGTCAACGGCGTGCTTCGCACGATCTCCGAACGGCTTCCGGCGGCACGGACGGAGGGAATGCCGCCCCGGACGGGTGGCTGATCGGCTGCGACGTGGGGCGACCGCCGGGCGGAGCAAGATTCGCCTACCCCCGCCGTACGTGGTCGTGTATTATCCCTGCGGAGTGCCCGGTTCCGGCGTCACGACTGCGT
Source organism: Thermomicrobiales bacterium (assembly GCA_041743205.1). GTDB lineage: Bacteria > Chloroflexota > Chloroflexia > Thermomicrobiales > UBA6265 > JACCYX01. The sequence continues at coordinate 2,522 of JBGTNF010000447.1, forward strand.
TCGATTGCACGATGCGCACGGGCCGTACGGGTATGAATCGCGACATGGGTTGACGATACAGGCGGCCAGGGCGGTTTGCCGGCGGCACGGGTCAGGCGATCCGTGCGGTTGACCAGAACCACAAGTTGGAGGAGGGTGCGGATTTGGCAACAACACTCGAGCGAGTACAGGCGATCGCCGTGGAGCGACTCGGCGTCGAAGCCGATCAGGTCGTCGAAAGCGCTGAGTTCATCGGCGATCTCAACGCGGATTCGCTTGATCTCGTTGAGGTCATCATGGCGATGGAGCAGGAATTCGACCTTGAGATCAAGGACGAGGATGCCGAGAACATTCGCACTGTCGGCGATGCGGTAAAATACATCGAGGAGCACGGCCAGTCCTAGCTCCATCGAGCGTGTGGCCCTGGCGGCCCTTGCGACCCTGACAGCGCGTGGAGGCAGCCTGGCGGTTGGCCAGGCTGTTGTCCGCGAACCCCCAAGCCCCTTGGGAACCCGGCGAACCGTGTATCCATTCTGGTCGTCCGATCGGTCGCTGACAGATCAGGTCCGGCCCCGCGCCCAGTCGCTTCACGTCCCGGTCGCCGCGGCGAGAGGCTGCGGCGCCAGAATGGAGAACACCGGTCATGGCGCGTACGATCAAGGTTCCCGCGTGGAAGTTCAAGATTCCGCGCCTCCCCGCCGTCGATCCCAACACCCCCGATGTCTTCGATGAAATGACGTTGCAGGAGCACCTTGTCGAGCTCCGCGACCGGATGATGAAGATCTGCATCGGTGTCGGCATCGCTTTCGTCTTCGGCGCCATCGGCGCCAGATTTCTCCTTCGAGAAATCGTGAAAAGCGCGAATGTCGACGGCACCGGTTTGGACATCAGCGCGCCGAGCGATCCGTTGACCCTCTATTTTAAGGTGGCGCTTTACATCGCGATTGCAATCACGATGCCCCTTATCGTATACCAGGTCATCGCGTTCCTGGCCCCAGGACTGACCAACAAAGAAAAGCGAATCGTATTCGGGTCGCTCCCGTTCGTTTCGATTCTGTTCGTCGGTGGCGCGGCTTATGGATATTTCGTCGCTGCCCCACGGGCGCTCGACTTTCTCTCCGGATTCTTGAGCGACCTCTTTAGTTGGGACCCTGACGGTTCTGAAGTCCTCAATTTCTTTCTGACACTGATGATCGGTTTGGGGCTGTCGTTCCAACTCCCGGTGATTATGTTCGTACTGGCCAAGATCGGCATTGTCTCCGCGAAGAAAATGCGCGAGTGGCGTCGGTATGCGTACCTCATGCTCGTCATCGTGGCAGCGGTGATCACTCCCAGCACCGACCCGATCAACATGGCGATCGTCGCGATCCCGCTCGTCATCCTGTACGAGGCCGGCGTGATCATCTCCTCGATCTTCGCCAAGACCGGATTGCGCAATGCCGACGACGATGCCGTGACCGCCGCCGGGTAGGCTGGTCCACGGCGAGTCCGGCCGCGCATATTCACAGCGGACGTAGGGGCGGATCTGCATCGACCGTGAACCGCAATTCCGCCACTCGGTTCTTGTCGATGCTGTGTCCGCCCGGATGAAGGCGAGCTCGAAGTCGCCGTTGTCGACCATCCGGGCGGACACCTTGGAAAAGGGTTTGCCAGATCCGATGTGCGACCAGGGTCCGCCCCTACGGATCTTCGCATTGTGCACAAGGTGATCCTGGGCCGGCTCAATCGAGCCGGCCCTCCGCTTGCAGGGCCGCTTCGTCCTGCGGCCGGACGGCGATCGTGTGCTCGTTGCGGTAGGTCACCATCCCCGCCCCCGCGCCCTTGATCTTGCGCACGTTCTTGCGCCGCGTGACATCGACCTCGACCAGGCCATTGGCGCGCGACCCACTGTAATGGGCGGCGAGGGCAGCGGCGGTTTCAACCGCCCGCTCGTCCTCCTCGTCGGCCGGGCGCAGCCAGCGAATGATGACGTGCGAACCGGGCACGCCGCGAACGTGGAGCCAGGTGTCCTCGGCGCCGCCGATGTCGAACGTGACCTGATCGTTTTCGCGGCCCGATCGTCCGATGAAGATCACGTTGCCGGAGGTCTCGGTCAGCCCGGTCACCTTTCGTGGCGCCTGCTTCTTGCTCCGGTTGCCGGGCCGCTCCCCCACCGGTTGGCGGCCGCCGGTGTGCTCGTCGAACTCCTGGCGGATCGCCTCAATCGCGGCGAAGCCGTCCGCCTGCTCGGCCTGAACGCGCAACTGCTGCAGGTACGACAGCTCGGTCTCCGCCTCGGCGATGTGCTCCGGCAACTTCGCCCCGGCCCGTTGCGCCTTGCGATACTCCTCGAAGTACGCCTGGGCGTTGTCCTTCGCGCTCAGCGCCGGATCGAGCGGAATGGCCGCCATCCCTTCGATGTCGAGCGTTGCGTCACCCGGCTGGATTTGCCAGAGGTAGGCGAAGATCGACTCGCCCCATTCCCGCAACTGTTCCGTTTTGGCCGAACGGCGGTGCTGTTCCTGAAGCGAATGCAGCCGCGAGCCGACCTTGTCCCGCTCGCGGTCGAGCGCGGCCACGATCCG
>JBGTNF010000448.1:0-2779 GCA_041743205.1 Thermomicrobiales bacterium
CCGTCGCGCAGGAAGATCCGGCCCGCCGGGCGCGAGCCGCGCACGTCGGACGTTTGCGGATTGCGCGGATGCGGGCGCCACGGACCGAGCGGGGTGTCCGCCAGGAAGAGGTGGAGCTCGTCGTTTTCCGAACCGCCGAAGGGCGCAATCGTCGTGAACATCCACCACTGGCCGCCCTGCTCGAAAAGGGTGGCGTCGACGGCCGCGACATCGTGCAGCAGGGTCCGCTCGTGGGCCCACTCGAACGGGAAGCGGGTGCTGCGATAGAGATCGACCGTGCGGTTCGCGAGGGTTTCGGGAACCATGTACCAGGCGTCGTTCCAGCGGAACACGTAGGGGTAGGAGAGGTGGTACGGCTGCGCCAGCACCGTGGTCGCCGGGCCGACCCGGCCATCCGGGCCGAGCTCCATGACGGCGAGGTGGGCGCGGTCGGCGCCGTGCGGGAACTCTTCGACGAACAGCCAGGTGGTTTCGCCGTCCTGGACCGGCAAGGGGTCGGCCCAGAACCGGTCGGGCGGATTCTCGATCGCGGTGTACGTTCCCGGTCCGGCGCCGTCGAAGCCGGGTCCTGCGGGCTCGGCCCGCCAGGCGAGACCCCATTCCGATCGGTAGAGCGCCGACCGCACGGCGTGGCCAGCCAGGCGCCAGCCGAGGCGCGCGGCGATCCCGAGCATCCGCACGTTTCCCGGAACCGATGGGGCTGACGTTCGGCCCCCTGGGGCGGTTGCCAGGTTTGCTTCCGCTTCGCCGTCCCGCGTCAGGCCCTCCAGCGCGCGGGCGGGGAAGGCGGCCATCTTCCATTTCACGCGGCGATCGGTGTAGTGCGGCGAGTAGCGGTTGGCGGCCGAAACCGCCGTGTAACGAGCCCGGCCCGGCGTTCCATCGGCCCGCAGGTCGTTCAGGGTGGTCGTGACCACCTCGCGCCCGGCGACCGTCGCCGCGAAACCGACCGGCAACTCGAATTCGTCTGCCGAGATGAGATCCGGGAAGTGCCAGACGCCGAACCGGGCGGCGTCGACGAGGCGGCGCGCGCGGCGGGGGGCGCCGAAACAGAGGATGACATCGAGATTCGCGGTATCGAACGCGGCACGGTTGGCCGCGTCGTCCGACATTGGGGCGATAACGGCGTGGTTGAGCAGCGGGGATACATCGCGGGCCTCGGCCGGATCCGGCTGGCGCCGGAAGATCCGGCGGTCGAGCCGGGTGTACAGGCGGTACAGGGCGTGGCGGCGTGACGGCCAGGAACCAGCCGCGTCCGCAGCACTCGTGTCGACGAGCGCCGCCACGATCTCGGCCCGCCCGCCCTCGGCGATCAGCCTCAGCGCGTGTTCGATCCAGCGCGGCTGCACGACGTGATCAAGCACGACCCCCACCCGCAACGGCGCCTCCGTGATTGCCATATCAGTCGACCTTCGGGTGAGCACTTGTCGTTCCGCCACGGCACGTCATTTCGAGCGCGGAGGTCGTCGAGAAATCTCGCCGGCCCTGCTGGATACGCTGGATCGCCGCAGCGACCAAGCGGGTGATCTGGGAAAGGCCAGTATCTCCGCAACGTTCGAATCAGTCGACCGGGGTCGCCGCCGGCAGGGCGGTGCCCTGCGCGTTGCCGGCCAGGTTGAGATCGCTCGTGACGAGATTCGTCACCGATTCGCCCACGAAGAGACCGTAGCCGCTGGACCCGGTCACGGTGCAGCCGGTCACGGCGATCGTGTCCACGACCTGGTCGAGATGGATGCCGTTCCAGGCGGCCGAGGCGTCCCACCCGTTGTCCCGGATCATTACCCCATCGATCGTGATGTTGGCGCAGGGGGCGTCCGGCTCCTCGGCGCAGACGATGCCATGCTGGCCGTTGTTGGAAACGGCGCCGCCGCGAATCGTGATGTCGGTGGCGTCGGCGAAGACGATGATGCCTTCGTGGGCGTTGTCAGTCACCTGGCAATTGACCAGTTCGACCCCCTTCGGAACCCGGTAGAGATCGACGCCGGCGGCGCCGTTGCGCGCCATCGTGCAATTCTCGAGGTAGACCCCGGTTTGCGGGCCGGTGGCGTCCGGCTGGAAGGAGACGTTGAACCCGTAGCCCTCATTCGTTCCGGCCACGCCGTTGTCGCTGAAATCGCAGTGGTAGAAGGAGATGTCCTGGCAGGTCACGTCCGGCCGGTCGGGTTCGACATCGAACCCGCACATCGGTTTGGTGCCGACCGTGCCGTAGAAGGCGCAGTTGCGGAACTCCGCCCGCAAGGCGCCGCTGGCCGTGCCGCCCATCCGGTAGTTCTCGCCGAAGATCGACGATTCGACCAGCACGTCGATGTTGACGTCGCCGATGTTCTTGTTTTCAAGGATCACGCCGTCGCCCTTGCAGCGGTAGGCCGCGCACTGGTAGAGCCAGGTGCGTTGCGAATTGTTGATCGCGAACCCGTGCTTCCACTGGGAGTGGGCGAAGGCGTCCTTGCGGCCATCGATCTCCAGCCCCCGGATCGTCACGTCGTCGGCGTCGTAGATGCGCATGGCGGGGAACGACGTGCCCGGATCGCCGAGGTCCGGGATGAAGGTAATCAACGTGGCCCCGTAGGCGGAAATCACCGATCCCGTGCGGGCGTTGACGCTGGCGAAGACGGCGTAGCTGCCGGGCGGGACCACAAGTGGGACGCCACGTTCGGCGGCGGCGTCGATCGCGGCCTGGAGGGCGGGCGCGTCATCGGTTTCGCCATCGCCAACCAAATCGAACGCCGTGGCGTCGACGTGCGCGGCCACGGGCGTCTGGGCCTGGACCCGCTCCGAT
>JBGTNF010000449.1:0-8116 GCA_041743205.1 Thermomicrobiales bacterium
GGGCGGGTCCACCCGGGTGGACCCGCCCGCTTCGTGGGTACGGACCGGCTGGGACGATGCTAGACTCCCGTTCGACGGCGCCGGGACGTTTGCCGAGCGCGAGCCTGGTGGGAGCCGGTACGAACGTCATGACCGCGCTAACTCAAGGGACACAATTCTGGTGAATCGCGAACAGGTCGCTGTCGATGAATCACAGGGCGTGCGTTTCGGACGGACGATCATCGTTCCCGTCACAGGATCGGTGCTGGACCAGGATGTGCAGGCCATCGCTTGCCCCGCGAATCGACGCGGCGTCATGGGCGCGGGCATCACGGGCCAAATCCGGCTCACGGGCGGCATCGAGATCGAACGGGAAGCGATGGCTCAGGCCCCGCTGACCATCGGCTCTGCCATTTCGACATCGGCTGGCGCGCTCGGCGAGCGGGGTGTGCGCGTGATCATCCACGCTGTCGTGTCCGACGCGTTGGGAGCCCCGACGCGTCTCGATATCGTGCGCAGCGCCACGGGGGCCGCGCTGTGGGAGGCAGACCGCAAGCGCGTCAAATCGCTCCTGCTGCCGCTGCTCGGCTCCGGGCTGGGACCGGGCCGCTTGCCGGTGGGCGCTGTCGCCGTCGCTATGATCGAGGAAACCGTCGCCTACCTGCGCCGGTTCACCTGCCGGCTCGATCGCATCGTCCTGCCGCAGCACGACGCGCGCGAGGCGGAGGAAATCCGTCAGGCGCTCATCGATGCCCGGGCGTTGTGGTGGGGATTGAAGGTATAGCATGGTGAATCGACCGATCCGCTCGACAGGACAGGCAGGGCATGACCGAACCGGATAACCGCATTTCGATTCCCCAGTGGCGCTACGCGCCGGATGCCTGGCGCTGGGTTTCCCGGTTCAACGATCGCCATGCGCGAACCGTCCTGCGGGTTCGATCGGCACGCGTATTGCCGGCGTCGATGCGGGCGCGGTTCTTGGCAATGGACATTCCGGACGATATCCTGGCAGCCACGCTCGAATCCATTTCGTCCACGGACGATTGGCCAAACGCGTGGATCGAAACTGCCCAGCGGTTTCTCGGCGAGTACCGCCGCCAGGTATCGTCCAAACACCTGCTCGAAGCTGCTCAGGCCCGGCGACTGGCCGCGCTGTCTTACCACGCCGCCCAGATGTTCGGCCCCGACGACGAGCGCACGATTCGCACCTGTCGCGCCGCCGCGGCCTCGCTGTTCGCCCAGGCCCAGCCCTACGTCTTTCCCGATGCCCGCAGGCTCTCCGTGCCGTGGCGAGCTCACCGGCTCCCCGCCTACATCCAGACCCCGACCGGGAACGGCGGACGGAGCGGCCTCGTGGTCATGCTCAACGGGGTGAGCACGTCGAAGGAAGAATCGTTCTCGTGGAGCCAGCGCTTCCTGCGGGCCGGCCTGGCCGTGCTTTCGCTGGACACCCCGGGAACCGGCGAAGCCAGCAGTGTGCCCAACCCCAACGGCGATGACGACGATATCCTGGACGGCGTGTTCGACATCATGCGCAATGAACCGTCGCTCGATCTGGCCCAGGTCTCGGTCGTTGGGGTGAGCCTGGGCGGAAACCTCGCCGTCCGCTGCGCCGCCTACGACCGCCGGATCATGGCCAGCGTGGCGGTCACGCCGCCGTTCGATCCCGCCCGCTGGATCGGCCGCGCCAGCCCGTTGCTGCTGCGCCAGCTGGGAACGATGGTGGAGGCAGGCGTCGACATCCACGAATCCGTGAGTCGCTTTTCGCTGCACGATATCGTGCCTCGGCTCAAATCGCCGCTGCTCGTCTTCGGGGCCGGTCGGGACCTGGTGACGCCGCCTGCCGAGGCGCAACTGCTGGCGACGCGTGGGGGAGCCCTGGCGTCGCTGGTGTGGTACCCCGGCAGTGGGCACTGCCTGTACGACGAGATTCCCGCGTGGACCGCCGAGGCGGCGACCTGGATCACGTCGGTCGCTGCCGCCCGGGCGATGGAGTACCAGTCCACCGGCTACGCCGATCCCGTCCATGTGGCCGAGATGGCGCGCGACCAGCTGCGTTTCGCCGATACGACGAGCGACGAATTCTGGGACGACGAAGGGGACGCCCGGCTACTCGATCCGGCGGAAGCGGACGCCGACGACATCGGCTCCTACGCGCGGGTCATCACGCCCTCGCCGCGCGCCGAGGCGTCAGGGGATAATGCGACATGAGCACAAGTGACTCTAATGGTTAAGCGGATTGACATCTCGTTGCAAGCCCGGATCTCTGTACGGTTGCGGAGCTTGTCTCCGCCCGGGGTAGGTCGCCGTAGAACGGTGCGTTCGGGGCATTCTACGGCGACGTCGTTGTCAGTGGCGCACCGCCCGAAGCGGAGAATCCCAATGGAGCGACATTGTCCTGAAGTCTTCCGCATCCTCCAATATCTAGCCGGACTGCAAGAGTGTCGATTGGGTTAGCCCGCCACGGGCGGAGACAAGCTCCGCAGCCGTACGATAGGAAAGCGTCCAACCAATCTGATACGTTCTCTCCATGCCGGGTTCCGCCAATCACGCCGTGTCCGCTCGCGGATCGGCGCCTACCACCAGCCGTGTCTGCGGAAGGTGACATAAAGACCCACGCCCAGCACCGCCATCGCCAGCAGGGCGCCCGGGTAGCCGAAGCGCCAGTTCAGTTCCGGCATGTGGACGAAATTCATGCCGTAGATACCGGCGATCAGCGTCGACGCCATCAGGATGATCGACCACGCGGTAAGCGTTCGCATCGTCCGGTTCAACCGGTTCGACTGCATCGAGATTTGCAGGTCGACGATGGTCGATAGGTGGTCCCGGTACGATTCCATCCAGTCATGGATCCGCAGCAGGTGATCGTAGACATCGGCGAAGTAGGGGATGATCGCCTCATCGATCACCGGCACGTCGCGCCGCAGGAGCGAATTGACGACTTCCTGCTGCGGCGAGAGCAACCGCCGCAGGCGCAGCAGCTTGGTGCGCATGCGCTGGATATCCAGCTGCGGTTTGTGCGCGTTGCCTTCGGTGACCGATTCTTCGAGGTCTTCGATTTCCTGGCCCAACCAGTCGACGACCGGGAAGTAGGCGTCCACCAGGTCGTCGAGGATCGCGTAAAGCATGATCGGGGCGGACGGGCGGCGCGGTTTGGCCCCGGCGGATCGACCGAGCTGCCGCTTCGTCGCTTCGCCGTTCGTTCCCTTGCCGCGTTCCCGTTCCTCTCGCCACCGTTGCCGGATTTGATCGAGCGACGGCCGGTCGTCGCGCCGGGCGGTGATGATGAACTTGTCGCCGACGAAGATGCCCATGTCGTCCGTGTGCACATCCCCGTCCTCCAGCCGCAGCCCGTAGAATTCGAGGTAGATCATGTCGTCGTAAAGGGAAATTTTCGGCCGTTGCTCCCGATCCAGCGCGTGCTCGACATCGACCCGGTGGAGGCCGAATTGGTCTTGGAGGCCCTTGAGCTCATCCGGTTGGTTGGCGTCGACATCGAGCCAGACGAACGCGTGCTCGCGGTCCAGCAGGGCGGGAAGTTCTTCGAACCCAACGGTGTCGAAGGCGCCCTCGCCGTCGAAGCAGATTTCGATTTTGGCCATGTCTCTTCGTCACCGTTCCCCAGTGCGGCCCAGCCGACCCGTATCGACGGTCATTGTACGTGGCCTGCTCAGGCGCCTGGCGGATTGGCCATTTGGGCCGGCGCCCATGATCGCACCTGACGCAGGGCGATCTCGATGACGAAGAGGACCAGCGCCAGGCCGAGCGAGAACGGCCACAGGGGGCGGACGGCGCCCGGCGCCTGGGCGCCTGGCTGGTCGGTTTCGAACAACGAGGCGCCGGGCGCCTGGTCGAGCGAACCCACCTCGCCGCCGGTCCGTTCGGCCAGGGACTGGAGCAGCGCCGGGCCATCCTCGGCGGGCAACCATTCCGGTGACACCTGGACCGCGCCGGCCAGGCTCGCATCGAGATCCGCCAGCGTGACGTTGTACGAACCGGGTTGGGGATCTGTCACCCGGGCCTCGTACAAGCCGGGCGAAACCAGCGTCAGGTCGATCGGCTGCGTGGCGCCATCGGGGCCGGTCACCGCAACCGCCTGACCTGCCAGGTCGACCGCGCCGCCACCGCCGTCGCCGGTTTGGCTGTCGACCGTGATCACCACGTCGCTGCCATCGCGTTCGATGGTCGAGGTGATCGCGCCATTGGTGGGATCGGGCAGGCTCCATCGCAGGGCCTGTCCCCAGAATTGGTCGTACTGGTCCCAGGCCGACCAGGCCGCCGCATAATCACTGCCGTCGTCAGCGGTCCAGGCCACGACCCGGCCGAGGCCAAGCTGCCACTTGGCGAGCAGGGGATCGCCGCGATCACTGACGAGGTCGACCTGGGCGTTGGCCCGGCCTTCCGCGAAGTTGTAGCCGTCGATCGGCGGCATCGTGGCGGGATCGATACCGTTGAGGATCGGGCTGGCCTGCTGCTGGACCGGGGTGAACGCGCCCCGCAGCACGGATTGGCTGCCGGCGTTCTGCGCTTCCTGGAACGTGATCCGGGGAATCTCCTCCGGCGTGTTGGCGTAGTGATAGCGGCCGTTGCCCTCGACCGAGAGGAACTCGAGCAGTTCGAGGTCGGCGTCGGTGCCGAGGGCGACAGTGGAAAGCGTGATGTTGTCGTTGCCCAGGTCGTTAACGAGGCGGGCGTAGGTTTCGCGCGTGCCGCCCCGGGATTTGCCGTCCGAAAGCAGGATGATGTGCCGGACATCGGCGTCGACGTTGCGGAGATTGTCGTATCCCACCTGCAACGCCGGGTAGAGTTCGGTGCCGCCGTCGGCGCCGAGCGCGGCCATCGCGTCCTCGACCCGGCCGAGATCGCCCGACCCGGTAATCGGCATCATTGGCAATGCCCAGATCGGCTCGTCGTTGAAGGCGATCACGCCCAGTTGATCGCCCTCGGTGAGCGCGCTGGCGGCGGTGACCGCGCCATCCTTGGCGAGGTCGATCTTGGAGGTGTCGCTTTCCCGTGGGTCATAGCTCATGGAGCCCGATTTGTCCATGATCACGAGCACCGCCACGGACGGCCGGCGCTGGCCATCGACGACCTTGACCGTGACCGGCATGGCGTCTTCCAGCGGCGTGCCGGCGTACGATCCGGGGCCGAAACTGGCCGATCCCCCCACCACGATGAAGCCGGCGCCCGCCTCCGTGTGGCCGATCAGGGCCTGTTGCTGCCCGTCGCTCAATTCCCACGCCGACACGTTGTCGAGCACCACGGCATCGTACGGGCCGAGATCGGAGAGCCGGGCCGGGACATCCGCCGGCGCGCTGAGGGTGACCGCCGCGCCCTGATCCGTCAGGGCTTGCTTGAGCCGCGCCGGATCGGACCCGACCGGCGCAACGAGCAGGACCGCCGGCTGCTCCCGGACGCTGACGCCGAGGTAACCCACGTTGTTTTCCGGGATCCGGTCGATATCGGCGCTGCCGGAAACCCGGGCTTCGATCCGGTGGAACCCGGGCGTCAACGCCGGCTCAGTCAACGAGTACACGGTCTGGCCAGGGTTGAGCGTAACCGGCTCGCTCGACACGACCTCGCCATCCACCAGCACGTCCACGATGGCTTCGCCGCCTCCGCCCGAACCGAAGGAGACGAGGAGCGGCAAGTCGTCCCCTTGCCAGAGTGCGGTCGGGCCTTCGACCTGCTCCACGCGCAGGTCGCCCGCTTCGACTCCGGCGAGAGGCACGACATCGATCCGGACACCGTCGCTCCCGGCTTGCTCTGCCTGTTCGAGGGCGCTGCCGACATTCTCGGCGCCGTCGGAGAGGACCACGATCCGCCGGTTGTCGCCGACCGGGAGCGCCTGCGCCAGTCTCAGCGCCGACGCCAGGTCGGTGGCGTCACCAGCCGGCTGGGCGTCCCGCCAGTCATCGCCAAGGGTGTTGGCAGTCGCCGCTGGCACGGAAAGGTCCGGTTCGGCGCCGAAGGATACGACAGCCGCCGAGTCGTCCGCCCCGGCAGCGGCGAGCGCGTCCTCGATCCAGGCGTTGGCGGCGTCGGTCGATCCCTGCTGGATACTGGCCGATCGGTCGACCACGAAAACGGTCGTCGTTTGCCGGGCGCCCTGGACGAGAAGGGGACCGGTCAGGCTGATCACCACCAGCGCCAGGGTGACAACGCGTAGCCAGGAACCTATCAGGCGCGCTTGCCGTCCACGCCCCAGCAGCGCGCCCCCTCCGACGACCAGCGGGATCAGCAACAGCAGCCACCAGGCCCACGGCCGCGTGAAGGCCATTTCCGGAAGACCCGGTAGACCTGGCAGGTTGGACAGTTCCGGCCAGTTCATGAGCGGCCCCTCAATCCGGGGATGTAGCGCGTCAACCAGCGCGTCGACGGCAAGTGGCGCCAGCCGGCGTTGGCGGCGAGCCACTCGAAGGCGATCACCGCGCCGGCAACGGCCACCAGCAGCGGCCAGATATCGACCAGGCCGCGCCGGTCCGAGATATCCGTTTCCGACGCGGAGGCGCCTGAGACCGACGCCGCCAGCGAATCGTTGGGGCGAAGATCGGATTCGACCGGGTGCCCGGCGTTGATGACGAAGGCCGTCTCGCCAAGCGCCTGGTCGCCCTCGCCCAAATCTGTCACCACGTAGCGTCCCGCCTGGCCCGTGCCTTCGAACAGGACCGGCCCGCCCGCCGCTGGCGCCTCGATGATGGTCGACTCACCGGCCGGGTCGGCCACCGACACCGAGCGCGCGCCCGGCGCCGGGCGGGAGAGCAGCGGTTCGCCGATCGGCAATGTGCTGGGGACGGGTTCGGTCGCCAGCTCGGCGACGCTCCGGGCGATCAGCACCGGGAAGGCCACGCGTTGGGTGAGGTTGGACGATTCGAGATCGAACCCAAAGGCCACGTACGGTGCTCCGTCGATCTCGCCGCGCCAGGCCAGAGGCCCGTCGACGCCATTGGCGGCGCCCCGAACGAGTTCTTCGTCCCCATCGCCGAGGACGTACGCGGGCGTGTCGCCAAAGGTGACACCCGCCCATTCCACGCCGTCCAGCACGTCCGCGCCGGCGTCGATGCGGTCGATCGTCGGGGCCGACATCACACCGTCCGCCACGAAACGCTCGCCCATCTGGGTCGGCCGGATGTAGAGCATCGGCACGTCGGGAATGTCGTCCGGAAGGGGCGAGACGCCCTGGAACACAGCCAGGTCGAAGCCGGTCGCCAATGCTCGCAGGCCGGGCGTGGCGGTGGGAAAGACTTCGATTCGGGCATCCGGCAACGCGGCCAGCGCCCGTTCCAGCGCGGCCGGGTTGTCCGAGATCAGGAGCACGTCGAGCCCGGCGGCGTCGGAGCCGCCGAGCAGCGCCGTTGCCCCGTTGTCGGCGGCGAACGAGTCGCCCACATCGAGCGTCACATCGGCAACGCGGGCGCCTTGCGGCAGGGTGACTTCGATCGAACGCGATTCCGCCGCCAGGAGGTCGATTTCCGACGCCGCCACGTCGACGCCATCAGCCTGGACGCGATAGGGGAGGCGGACCGGCTCCGGTGCGAACGATGAAACGGTGAACGACAGGCGGTATGTGTCGTCTCGATTGGCGATCGAGCGTGAGCCGATCGACGTTACCGCCACATTCGGCATCGCATCGTCCGCCTGGCCGACGACCTCGAGTTCGATGGGCGCCGCAACGCGCGATGCGACATCCGGATTCACGCGGACCGCGCCATCGGAAATCAGGACCAGCCGATTGGTTCGGTCTGGCAGGATGAGGTCGGCGCTCAGTTCCAGCGCCGCGTCGACGTCGGCGATGCCGCCTGGCGCCTCCAGCGCGGCAACGCGTTCGCCCAATCGGTCGACCTGCTGGCGGGTCGACGCGGAAGTGGTTTCGAGGCGGCTGCCGGCGAGGATCAAGGTGGCGACATCGCCGGCTTGCCACGCGTCGAGGATATCGCCGGCGCGGTCACGGGCCTCGTCCCATTTCGTCTGCGTGTCGTCATCGCCCGCTTGCGCGAGCATGCTGGTCGATCCATCGAGCAGGATGATCGTATGTTCCGGGGTCGCGCGTTGACTCGCCACGCCGGGCAAGGCCGTGATGGCGGGGCGCGCCAGCGCGAAGGCGATCGCCAGGGCCGCGATCAGTTGCAGCACGAGC
>JBGTNF010000450.1:0-4311 GCA_041743205.1 Thermomicrobiales bacterium
GATGCCGTTGACCATGTGATCCATGTGAATCCCCTGCCCTGTCGAGCGAATGCCAACCAGGTACGCCTGAACGCATCCGGCCAGCTCGTTCGCGAACATCTACTGTGACCCTTGCGACGCTTGGATCAGTGTAAACAGCAACGCCGCGATCCGAAAGGCGCGCGGCCTCGGTTGACTTTGGCCATGGCCGGTCGGAGCGACTGGCGCCCGCGTTACACGCTCAGGACTGCAATCAGCAGGCCGACCACCGCCAGCGCGACGAGCGCGGCCGGGATTGCCGCCAGCACCGCGCGTTCGGTCCCGAGGTGAGCCGTGTGCCGGATGGAGAAGACCAGCAGCAGGAAGGTCCAGCCCACGGCCAGCGGGATCGCCACCGCGCCCAGCAGCGGAACCACCGTCAACGCCGCCAGAGCGATCGGCGCGAACGAAAATCCGGTCGCCTGCAGCAACAGGGCGAAGGCGACGCGCGTATGCGGATGCCCAACGAGGGTGTTGACGGCGAACCAGGCCACGCCGCTGAAAACGAACCAGGCCACAATCGGCGCCAGGATCGCCGGACTCCGCAGGATCAGCAAGAGCAGGATGGCAACCGCGCCGATCCCGATCACGAAGGCCGGCAGCGGCACGACCCCCTGAACGTGCGCCACGAGCTGCCGGTGCATCGTGCGTACGTCCAGATGCCGGTCCGCGTGCCGCAGCGTATCGAGCCCGACCCGGTGGTCGCCTTGCACGACCAGGATCACGCCGGCCAGGGCGAACGCCAGCACGAGCCAGGAATCGATGGCCTGGCTGACGCCGAGCGCCAGCGACACCAGGCCAACGACGAGCGCGGCCTGGGCCGTCCCGCCCGGATCGCGGGCCAGTGAGGCGACCGCCGCCCGATCGAAGCGAACGATCCCGACGGCACGATCGAGCGCCGATCCCATTGCGTGCTGCATGACTGCCTTCCCCGCCTGACCGATTCGCAAACCCGATCTCGTCTGCGTTTCAGTCTACCGGTGAGCGTTCGGACGCCGCCTTCCAGTTAACCCGAAGTTTGCGTCGCCTGTTCCTGTGGTTCCGTACGACGTGCTGGATCGAGACCTTTATGAGTGGCAGCATGGAATTCACGCGTTGTTGATTTACGTGAAGGGGCAGGGCCCTATACTCGCGGCCAACCGGCAACGCCCTCGGGCGCCGATCGATTGCCCTGGTGGAGGAAGATCCCATGACGTGCGCCCAGCGGATGGTGAGTCGTCGCGGACTCCTGGTTGCGGGGTTCACCGCCGGCGGCGCCGTTGCCGCCAGCGTCATGTCTGGCCTGCCCACCGCCGGGCGCGAGATCGACGACGCCGCATCAAACGCCCCGGCGTCGCCCGTGGCGACGCCCGTCGCGGATGTGATCGAGATTGCGATCGAGGCGGTCGGTCTGCGCTTTTCGCCGTCGTCGTTCTCCATCCCGGCGCGAACCCCAGTCCGGATCGTCTTCACCAACCGGAGCCGGGTCTATCACGACTTCACGATCCCCGGACTCGGTCGCCAAACCCGGCGCATCGGCCCCGACGAAACGAGCGAATTGATGATCCAGGCCGAGCCGGGCGCCTACGATTTCTACTGCAGCATCCAGAGTCACCACCAGGCCGGCATGGGCGGCACGATCACGGCCGAATAACCGTCACCGGCTACCGCCGCTCACCGAGCCGGTTCCACACGAGCGCCAGGCTCAGGGTGCAGAGGCCCATCAACAGCACGCCGTTCGGCAGATGCCAGGCCATGGCCGAGGCGTTCTCGCGCCCCACGTAACCGAGGCCGAGCTGGGCGACGACGGCCGCGACAAGGACGGCCGACACGACTGCCAGGGCCCGCGACCCCACGCCCTTCTGCCAGGCCAGGAACGACAGGACGAGCTGACCGGCGGCCGCCAGGAAGAACACGTTGCCGAGCATCTCGTGGGCCGTGGTCAGCCCCGTTTCCGCTTCGAAGAACCCGGCGCTGCCGAGCCAGGCCTGCACCAGCAGGCCAAGCGTAAGCGCGACCGAGATGATCCTGAGGCCGAGCACGAGTCCCGGGCTTTCGCTGGTCCGGCTCGTGCCGGACGTCGACTGGACGGTGCTCATGCGTGCTGCTCCCTGGTGAATGCGGGTCTCCACTACCTGTCGCCACAGTATAGGGAGGAGTTGTGAACTGGCCGTGAATCCCTGCCGGGCGCCGGGTCGCGCGGGCCCGTCCACCAGCCGTCACAACGAAGTTGTAACCATTGGTCAGATTCCGGAACCGAGAATTGTGCTGGTTGTCCGTGTTCCCGGCGCCCCGGAATCGCCAGACTGGAACGAGGGATATCCCCCCAAACCTGCATTGCGAATTCGCCCGGCCATCGGGCAGGAGAGACCAGTCATGACCGCTATCGATTCCACCATCGCCGCCGCCTGCACGCATCCGGGCATCACGGTTGAAGTCATCGACATCCCACTGCCGATCGGCATGCGGCTGGGGCGTCTCCGACCGCAGGCCGTCGGTGGCGTCCGGCTCGGGAGACCGCGCCTGCCGTCGCTACCCGTGTCGGCCCCGATCGTTCCGACGGTGGGCGTCGCCGCGCTGACCATGCTTCTGGCGCGCGACCGACGCCGGCAGGGCTGGCCTCACCCTGCCAGCCTCATGTTGCAGACGGCAACGTTGGATGAACCGAGAGCGCGGCGATCAGGTCCGGCTCCAGCCGCAGATCCCGCGCGCCCAGGCTGTCGTCGAGTTGGGCCAGGGTGCGGGCGCCCAGCAGCGGCGTCACGTTTTGCGCGATCAACGTCCCCAGGACGAGCCGTCCCGCCGAGACGCCCATTTCTCCCGCAATCCGGTGCACGTCAGCCACCCGTCGGCGGTTCTCGGCGGTGGCGTAGGCCTCCGGTAACGCGCGTTCCGTCGCGCCGAAGGCGCCTTCGAGCAATGGCGAGTAGGCGACGAGGCGGATTTCGTTCGCCTGCAGAACCGTGAACACTTCGGGCGTCGTGGCCTGCTGCACGCCGAAATCGCTTCCCTCGACCGGCGCGATGACCGAGTGGCGCTGCTGGAGCGCCTCGTACACGGGCCAGCCGCGACGTTGGCTGATTGCCAGCGCGCCGGCCAATCGCTCGGCCCGCAGGTTGCTCGCTGCGATGCGCCGGATCTTGCCCTCGCCAACGAGGTCGCTGAACGCGCCGAGCGTCTCTTCCAGCGGCACGTCGCAATCGTCGATGTGGGCGTAGCACAGGTCGATGACGTCGATCCCGAGGCGGCCGAGACTGCCTTCCACCGCCGACCGCACCGTGGCGGCGCTCAGCCCTTCGGCATCGTCCAGGGTTCCCCCGCCGACCGTCGGGCGGGCGCCAATTTTGGTGGCGACGATCACCGCATCGCGGCGTTTAGTCGTGGCCAGCCACCGCCCGATCAGGGATTCGCTCTCGCCGCCCTGGCTGCCGGATTGCCAGAACGCGTAGTTGTTCGCCGTATCGAGCATGGCTTCGCCGGCGTCGACGAAGCGGTCGATCATCCCGAACGCGGTTGGTTCATCGATCGTCGTGCCGTAATGCATGGTTCCGAGCGCAATCCGTGGGAACGGCGTCTTTGGCGTAGTGGTCATGCGGTTGATTCTCCCTCTGATCCTGGCACAGGTGGCGTTTCCGCTTCGCCGGCGGCGTACACGACGATCTTGGCGTCGAGCGCATCTCGCGCGGCCGCCAGCGCCTCAATCCGCCCGGTGATGGCCTCATGGTGGCGCCGCAGGAGCTGGAGCCGTTCCGGCACGCTTTCCGGCCCTTGGCGGACGAGTTCCGCGAAGCGGCTCATGTCGGCGATCGGCATGTCGGTTTCCCGGAGATGGCGCAGCAGCGTCACCCACTCGACAGCCGCCGCGGTGTAATGGCGGTGTCCGCCGTCGGTTCGTTCCACCGGCGCCATCAGGCCGATCCGCTCGTAGTAGCGCAGCGTATGGGGCGTCAATCCCGTGCCTTCGCTGACCTCGCGGATCGTCAGGCGCTGGCTTGCCAGTTCGTCCGTCATGAAACCCATCCTTTCCTTCAGCCACGAGTGTGCATCTTCGAGCGCGCTCGAAGTCAAGGGCATGGGTGGGACAAAGGCAGACGTCCGCAATGACGGGCGTTGCGGGCGAGCGGCGTGGAACGAGGTCCGCTAGCCGTGCAGGGTCACGGCCTCCGGGGCGGCGATGTGATCCAGCCGAGCCCGGGCGAACGGGGCGATCGGGTGGCGGGTATCGCCCTCCATCGCCAGGTCGGCCAGGATCTCGCCCGTCACCGGGCCGAGGCAGAAGCCGTGGCCGCTGAACCCGGTGGCCACCACCAGCCC